>JAQGLR010000270.1 GCA_028292765.1 Massilia sp.
CGTATTTGCCGAGATAGCTATGGGCCATGCACAGCTGGGCCAGCAGCTCGGCCTTGTCCTGTACCGAGGCTGTGCGCGCTTCCGGTTCGATCGCCTGCAGCATCGGCAGGGCCTTCTCGGGCACGAAGCGGTTGATTTCGCGGATCTCGGCGAGGCGCTCGGCCAGCGGAGTCGCCGCCTGGCCCCAGGCGCAGGAAGAGGCCGGCAACAGCGCGGCCAGCAAAAGCGCCGCCAGCAGCGTCGCAGGGCGACGGCCTGACTGTCTGGTCTTGCATGCTGCCGGCATAATGGCCTTCCGATGGGTTGATCGGCCCCAGCTTCGGGCCGCCATCGGCCATTATATTCTTGTTGCTGATCAGAAATATCTATTTTTTCGTACGGATATCGCAAAAAAACGACGTTCAACCATGAATGTTGGCGCAGCAGCTCTACACCGCCAATTGCTGCAGCAAATACAATCTCTGGTACAGCCCGCCCTCGATCCGCATCAGCTCGTCATGCGCGCCCGCTTCCGTGATGCGCCCATGATTGAGCACGATGATCCGGTCCGCATCGCGGATCGTCGACAGCCGGTGCGCGATGGCGATGATCGTCACCGTGCCGCGCAATTCGTCGAGCGCCTCCTGCACGATCTGCTCGGTGGCGCTGTCGATGCGCGAGGTGGCCTCATCCAGCAGCAGGATGCGCGGTTCGCCGGCCAGCGCGCGGGCAATCGCGATCAGCTGCTTCTGGCCCGAAGACAAGCGCGAGCCGCCTTCGCCCAATGAGGTGTCGTAACCTTCTTCCAGCGCCGCGATGAAATCGTGCGCATGCGCCGCGCGCGCCGCCGCTTCGATCTGCGCCTGCGCCAGGCCGCGCCCCATGTCGATGTTTTCGCGTGCCGAGGCGGCGAGGATGAACGGGTCCTGCGGCACCAGGCCGACTTCGTCGCGGAAGCGTTCGTTGTCGATGCCGGCGATCGGTTCGCCGCAGATGTCGATCCGCCCATGCTCGGCCGGGTAGTAGCGCAGCAGCAGCGACAGCAGCGTCGATTTGCCGCTGCCCGTATGCCCGACGATGCCGAAGAAGGCCCCTTGCGGGATGTCGAGCGAGATGTCGTGCAGGACGTTCTGGCCCGGCACGTAGGCGAAGCTCAGGTCGCGCACGCGCACGGCCGGAGAGTCAGGATGCGTCGCCTGCGGGTCCATGCGGGTGCCGGCGGCGCGTCCCGTAAGGTGTTCGGCGGCGCCGGCTTCGTCGAGCAGGCTGGCGACGCGCGCGGTCGCCACCACCGCCTGTTGCAGCCCGCTGAACTGCATCGTGATCTGGATGAGGGGCTCGACCACGCGCGCGATGTAGCTGATGAAGGCGTACAGCACGCCGACTTCGACCGCGCCGATTTCGCGCTGGCCGAAGCTGAAGATCACCACCGCCAGCAGGATCACGTTGAGCAGGTCGAGCGCGGGGCGCAGGAGAAAAGCGTTCGCCTTCAGTTCGGCCTGGCGCGCCGTGTAGTGCGCCTCGTTGGTGGCGGCGAAGCGCTCGCCGAAGCGCCCGGCCGCGTTGCTGGCCTGGAGCACGGTCATGCCGCCGATCGATTCGGCCATCTGGCCGTTGATCTCGCTGCGCAGGGCCCGCGCGCGCGTCACCGCCGGCGCCGACAGGCGCTGGTAGAGCCAGACGATGACCAGCACCGCCGGCAGCAGCGCGAGCACGATCAGCATCAGGCGCCAGTCGAGCCAGGCCATCGCGATCGTGGTGCCGATCAGGACGATGGTGGAATCGAGCAGGACGAACAGCACCTGGATGTACAGGGTTTTCACCGCCTCGGTGTCGTTCGTCACGCGGCTGACCAGTTGGCCCGTGATGGCACGGTCGAAAAAAGCCATCGGCAGGCGCATCACGTGGCCGTAGACCCATTCGCGCAGGCGCCGCACCGAGCGCATCGCCATGCCGGACAGGCGCACCAGTTGCAGGTAGCGCAGCCAGGACGCGGCCCAGCCCGAGAGGAGCGCACCGCCCAGCAGCAGCGCCATGCGCGTCCAGTCGGCGTGGCGCGGGATCAGGTGGTCGTCGATCAGCGCCTTGCCCAGGATCGGGCCCATCACTTCCAGGGCGGCGGCGAGGATCAGCCACAGGGTCGCCAGCACAAGCGCGCGGCGGTCGGGCCAGGCCGCGCGGCGCAGCAGCGCGGCGGCCTGCGTGGCCTGCGCGCGGCCGGCTTTTTCAGGCGCTTTTCCGACCGGTTTCTCAACCGCCTTTTCAACCGCCTTTTCAACCGCATTTTCCACAGGATCAGCTTGCGTCAAGACTGGCCTCCAGTTGTTGATAGCGCCACTGGCTGGCATACCAGCCATCCAATGCGAGCAGGGTGTCGTGGTCGCCCGATTCGACGATGCGGCCCTGTTTCAGCACCACGATCAGGTCGGCGTTCACGACGGCCGAGAGGCGGTGGCTGGCGATGATCGCGGTCAGTCCGGGGCGGGCGGCGCGCAGCTCCGCCAGGTGTTCGAGGATGCGGGTTTCGGTGCCGGTGTCGACCGCCGACAGGGCGTCGTCCAGCAGCAGCAGCGAGCTCTCCGCCAGCAGCGAGCGGGCGATCGCCACCCGCTGGCGCTGGCCGCCCGAGAGCGTGATGCCCTTTTCGCCGACCGGCGTGTCGTAGCCCAGCGGGAAGCGCAGGATGTCGTCATGGATCGCGGCCATGCTTGCAGCGTGCTCGATCTCGGCGCGGCTGGCCCCGGGGCGGGCCAGCGCGATGTTCTCGGCAATGCTGGCCGAGAACAGGAAGGACTCCTGCGGCACCCAGCTGGTGGCGCCGCGCAGGGCGGCGAGCCGGTAGCTGGTCAAGGGATGGCCGCCCCAGGTGACGCTGCCGTGCTGGGGCGTGGCCTGGCGCAGCAGCACCCGCAGCAGGGTCGACTTGCCGGCGCCGGTCGGGCCGACCAGGCCGAGCGTCATGCCCGGGCGCAGCGCCACCGAGACGCCGTCCAGCGCCGGGCGGTCGAATTCCCCGTTCGGGTTGCCGTAGCTGAAACGCAGGTCGCGCAGTACCAGCGGGCCGTCTTCGATCCGGTCCAGCTGCCCTTCGTCCTCCACCGACAGCGGCGCCTCCAGCATCGGCTGCAGGCGTGCCAGGCCGGCGCGTCCCCGTTCGATCAGCGACAGCACCCAGCCGGCGGCGAACATCGGCCAGATCAGCTGGCCCAGGTACATCGTGAAGCTGGTCAGCGCACCGATGGTCAGCTGGTTGTTCCAGACCAGGTAGCCGCCCAGGCCGAGGGTCAGCGTGCTGGCGGCGGCCAGCGTCAGGCCCACCGCCGGCTCGTAGGCGGCTTCCCATTTATGGGCATTGAAGCTGGCGTTCGCGGCCTGGCCGGCCAGCGCGGAGAACTGGTCGGCGCTGCGTTTTTCCAGGCCGAGGGCGCGCACCGTGCGCACGCCCGACAGCGATTCCTGCACGTGGTCGTTCAGGGCCGAGAAGCGTTGTAACGAATCCGTTTCGGCGGTGTGGATGTGGCGCGAGATGTACCAGAAAGCGAGACCCATCAGGGGGAAGGGCAGCAGCGCGACGCAGGCCAGGCGCCAGTCGACGCCGAGCAGCATCACGCCCAGCACCATGACGAGCGTCAGGGTGCCGTCGAAGCCGGCCAGCATGGCTTCGCCGGCCGCCATTTCGATGGCGTCGATGTCGTTCGTGCCCAGCGCCATCAGGTCGCCGGTGCGCCGTTTCTGATAAAAGGCCGGGCCCTGGTTCGACAGGCGCGCATACAGGCGCGTGCGCAACTCCACCCCGAGGCGGTAGGCCGCCCCGTACAGGCGGATGCGCCAGCTCACGCGCAGCACGTAGATCGCCACGCCGAGGGCCAGCAGTTGCAGGATCCCGATCGTCAGGTCGTGGTTTGACAAGCGGTGCGTGGCCAGGCCGTCGATCATGGCGCCGACCTTGCGCGGCACCCAGACGCTGCAGATCGCGACGCCCGCCAGCATCACGGCCGACGATGCGTAGGCCTTCCAGTGGCGCAGCACGAAGCCGCCCACCAAGCTCGCTAGAGTCATTATTGCTATTCCTTGCGTTGGCACCCGAAAAAAAACTAGCGGGCCGAAGCCCGCTAGTCTACTTTCTTTGCCAACCCGGCGCAGCGCGCCTCACTGGCTGATCAGCCTTGCTTGCGGCGGCCCTTGGTGCCGCGCGTCTCGGCAGGACGGCCGGTGACGGCTGCCACTGGCGGCGTGGCGTCCACTGGTGCGACCTTCGGCAGTTCGATTTCGACGGCCACTTCGACCGGCACGCTGGCGGCCACCGGGTGCGGCGGCGCGACCGGCATGTCGAGCGCTTCGCTCGTGGCTTTGGCCATCGCCGTCGGCGCGCCGTCGGGCTTGATGTCGGAGGTGACGATGCTTGCCTCGGATGCGGTCTCGGCAGGGGCTTCGGTCGGCAGCGCGAACTCGGCGGTCGAGCTTGCCTGCACGTCGCTTGTCGACTCTGCAGCCGGGCTCACCGGTTCGGCAACCCGCTCCGCCACCGATTCGGCGGCCGAAGCTGCAGCCGACGCGGTATCGGCGCCGATGCGCTCGAACGCTTCCGCGGCAGCTTGTTCCGCCCTGGTATCGGTTGCGTACTGCGGCGTCGCGATGTCGGTCGCGGCTGGCGCATCCGGGGTCGGGGTGTCGACGCCCTGGGCGCCCAGCACCGGCACGCTCATGCCGGCGGCGGCGATGGAAAACAGCTCGCGGCCATAGTCGAACATCGTGCGCAGGTGCTGCTGGGACTGCGAGCCGAGCGCCAGCAGGTCGCGCGGGTCGCGGGCGGCCAGCAACTGGCGCAGCGCGTTCGACGATTGTTCGACGGCGGCGCGCGACGCGTCGAGCTGGAGCGCGAACATGCGGCTGGTGCGGTCGAGTGCCTGGTCGCTCAAGCTGCGCATCAGGTTGAAGTTATTGTCGAGCTGGACTTGGCGTGCTGCGGAGAACTGTTCTGGAAGCGAATTCATCGATGGTCCTTATCGTTCGGTTATGGCGCACTGCAACAAATTCAAGTGTAGCCCTGAAGCAGAACCTTGAAAAGAGAAATTTGCCACTGTGTCATCGCTGCAATATTGCGCTGCAGCATCGTTACAAATGGACACGTTAAATAGACAGGTCATTCTGGTGTATTTTGATGCGAACTCGCTACAATTAAACGCTCTGAACAGGAGCGTCCATGGATCTCGTCATTCGCAATGCCACGTTGGCCGACGGCCGCCGCAACATCGATATCGGCGTCGAGGGCGAGCGCATCGTCGCCGTCGAAACGGGGCTGGCGGCCCGTGGCGCGCACGAAATCGATGCCGCCGGCGACTTGGTCACGCCGCCATTTGTCGACGCCCATTTCCACATGGATGCGACGCTCAGTTACGGCTTGCCGCGCGTAAATGAGTCTGGCACCTTGCTGGAAGGCATCGCCCTCTGGGGCGAGCTGAAACCGCAGTTGGTGCAGGAAGCGCTCATCGAACGAGCGTTGCATTATTGCGACTGGGCAGTTGGCCGCGGTCTGCTGGCGATCCGTACCCACGTCGATATTTGCGACGACCGCCTGCTCGCGGTCGAGGCCCTTCTTGAAGTGCGGCGCCGGGTGGCGCCGTATATCGACCTGCAACTGGTCGCCTTTCCGCAGGACGGCCTGCTGCGCAGCCCGGGCGCCTTCGACAACCTGAAGCGCGCCATCGGGATGGGCGTGGACGTGGTCGGCGGCATCCCGCACTTCGAGCGCACGATGGCGCAGGGCGCGGAGTCGGTGCGCCTGCTGTGCGAATTCGCCGCCGGGCAGGGGCTGCGCGTCGACATGCATTGCGACGAGACCGACGATCCGATGTCGCGCCATATCGAAACGCTGGCCCACGAGACCTGGCGCACGGGACTGCAGGGCAGGGTCGCCGGCTCGCACCTGACTTCGATGCATTCGATGGACAACTATTACGTCAGCAAGCTGATCCCGCTGATGCGCGAGTCGGGCGTGGCGGCGATCGCGAATCCGTTAATTAATATTACCCTGCAGGGCCGCGCCGACACCTACCCGAAGCGGCGCGGCATGACCCGCGTACCCGAGCTGATGGCTGCCGGCATCGACGTCGCCTTCGGCCACGATTGCGTGATGGACCCGTGGTACGGGCTCGGTTCCGGCGACATGCTCGAGGTGGCGCACATGGGCCTGCATGTGGCCCAGATGACGGGACAGGAGGCGATGCGCCAGTGCTTCCTGGCGATCACGGAGACGCCGGCGCGCATCCTCGGACTGGAAGGCTACGGCCTGGCGCCCGGGTGCCAGGCCGATTTCGTGCTGCTGGGCGCATCGAGCCCGGTCGAGGCGATCCGCCTGCGGGCGGCCCGGCGCGCCGTGGTGCGGCGCGGCGCGATCATCGCTGAAGCGCCGCGCGCGGTCTCCTCGCTGCACCTGCCCGGGCGCCCCGATTCGACCGATTTTCGAATCAGGCGTTGACGCCGGCTTCCCCGGTGCTAGAATCCCCAGCCCATGTAGTATTGATAAAATCGCCGAGCCCGTGAAAGACATCCAGATCCGCCCCGTCACCAGCCCCGATTTCGAGGCCATGTGGACCATCTTCAGCGCCCACATCGCATCGGGCGAAACCTATCCGTTCGAACCGGACGCCACGCGCGAAGCGGCGCAGGCTTACTGGTTGGCGCCGGGCGTCACCTGCCGCGTCGCCACGTTGGGCGAGCGCGTGCTGGGCATGTACCGCGTGGTGCCGAACCAGATCGGGCGCGGCCGCCACGTCGCCAACGCCTCGTTCATGGTCAGCCCGGCCGCCCAGGGCGTCGGCGTGGGCCGCCTGCTGGGCGAGCATTGCATCGAAGAAGCACGCCGCCAGGGCTACCTGGCAATGCAGTTTAACTACATCGTCAGTACCAATGCCCCCGCCGTCATGCTGTGGAAGAGGCTCGGCTTCTCGATCGTCGGCACGCTGCCCAAGGCGTTCCGCCACAAGCGCCTCGGCTATGTCGACGCCTACGTCATGTACCAGCTGCTGCAAGACCCCGACCATTGGCCGACGGTCGACGAATAGGCCAGCAGCGTGCGGGCTTGACCTCGCGATTCCCGGCAGCCCTTGTCCTGCGGTGCTCCGGCGCAGCCCCTCCCGGTGGTAGGATGATGTCAGTTCGATCATCCTTGAAAGCAGCCCCACCACGATGCCCACTTTCGAACCAGGCCCCAACGCCGCCTTCTACGTCGTCCTGAACGCCGGTTCCGGTCATTCCGAAACCGAGCTGCGCTGTTCGACCATCAGCGACGTGCTGAAGGAGGCCGGGCGCACCTGCCACCTCGAAATCGTCGACGACCCCCAGCAACTGGGCGACATCGCGCGCCGCATGGCGCGGCAGGCGAAGGAAACCGGCGGCGTGCTGGTGGCCGCCGGCGGCGACGGCACCATCAACACCGTGGCGCACCAGGCAGTGCTGCAGGGCTGCCTGTTCGGCGTGCTGCCGCAAGGGACCTTCAATTATTTCGGCCGCACCCACGGCATTCCCGAAGATCTGGCCGAGGCCGTGCGCGCGCTCGTGAGTTCGCGCGTGACGCCGGTCCAGGTCGGCGTGATCAACGACCGCATCTTCCTCGTCAACGCCAGCGTCGGCCTCTACCCCGAGCTGCTGGAAGCGCGCGAGAACGACAAGCGCCAGTATGGCCGCAGCCGCATCGTGGCCATCCTGTCGGCGCTGAAGACCGCGCTCGGGCGGCACCGCCCGCTGCGCATCACGCTGGAGACCGAAGGCATCGTGCGCAAACTGCGCACTGCCACGCTTTTCGTCGGCAACAACCGGCTGCAGATGGAACAGGTCGGGATGGAGCCGCTCGGGGTCGCGCTGGAGGAGGGCGAACTGGCCGCCATCGCCCCGCGCAGGGTCGGCAAGTTCGGCATGCTCGGCCTGCTGCTGCGCGGCGCCCTGGGGCGCCTGGGCGACGCGGACAACGTGCTGGCGTTCTCGTTCAAGCGCCTGGTTGTGCGCCACGCGCGCCTGTCGCCGCGCCGGACCATCAAGGTCGCCACCGACGGCGAAGTCACCCGCATGCGGATGCCGCTCGAGTTCCGCGTGCTGGAGGGGCGCCTGGCGCTGCTGAAATCGCCTGACGCCGCACACGACTCCCGCGATTCGGGTGATTCGGGCGATTCGCGCGACGCCTCTGCGGCCTGAGCCTGGTTGGCTCAGTTCACCCGCAGCAGGCGCACGCCGAAAATGTCGAAGCGGTTCGACGGCCCGGCCGTGCCACCCGCGGCGCTGAAACTGGCGTTCGCTTCCAGGTAGCTCATGTTGTAGAAGTCGCTCATGCGGATGCGGTAGG
>JAQGLR010000185.1 GCA_028292765.1 Massilia sp.
ATCAAGTCGATCATCCAGGTGGTGCAGGAGTTTGCCCAGGAAAACGGCATCGACGAGATCCCGGTGCAGCTGGGCGGCGGCATCCGCGACCTCGACACCATCGAGCGCTACCTCGATGACGGCATCAGCTACATCATCGTCGGCACCGCCGCCGTGAAGAATCCCGGCTTCCTGCACGACGCCTGCGGCGCCTTCCCCGGTTCGATCATCGTCGGCCTGGACGCGAAAGACGGCAAAGTCGCCACCGATGGCTGGAGCAAGATGAGCGGCCACGAAGTCATCGACTTGGCCCAGAAATTCGAGGGTTACGGCGTCGAATCGATCATCTACACCGACATCGGCCGCGACGGCATGATGGGCGGCGTGAACATCGAAGCGACCGTGCGCCTGGCGCAGGCCGTGCGCATCCCGATCATCGCTTCCGGCGGCCTGCACAACCTGGCCGACGTCGAGGCGCTGTGCGCGGTGCAGGACGAAGGCATCGAGGGCGTGATTTGCGGCCGTTCGATCTACGAAGGCACGCTCGACCTGACCTCGGCCCAGCTGCGCGCCGACGCACTGACCGAGGGCGAGGAAGCCTGAGGGCTCACCAACACTATGCTGGCAAAACGCATCATCCCCTGCCTCGACGTGACGGGCGGGCGCGTCGTCAAGGGCGTCAATTTTACTGAACTGCGCGATGCCGGCGATCCGGTCGAGATCGCGCGCCGCTATGACGGGCAAGGCGCCGACGAGCTCACCTTCCTCGACATCACCGCCTCGAGCGACGGCCGCGACCTGATCCTGCCGATCATCGAACAGGTCGCCTCCACCGTCTTCATTCCGCTGACCGTCGGCGGCGGCGTGCGCCGTGTCGAGGACGTGCGGCGCCTGCTCAACGCCGGCGCCGACAAGGTCAGCATGAATACCTCGGCCGTGCAGAACCCGCAGCTGGTGTATGAGGCCTCGCAAAAACACGGCGCCCAGTGCATCGTGGTGGCGATCGACGCCAAGCAGGTCGCGCCCGGCAAATGGGAAGTGTTTACGCATGGTGGACGCAACGCCACCGGCATGGACGCCGTGGAGTGGGCCAGGAAGCTGGAGGCGCTCGGCGCCGGCGAACTGCTGCTCACCAGCATGGACCGCGACGGCACCAAGTCCGGTTTCGACCTGGGCCTGACGCGCGCCGTGTCGGATGCGGTCGGCATTTCCGTGATCGCCTCGGGTGGCGTCGGCGGCCTGCAAGACCTGGCCGACGGCGTACTGGAGGGCCATGCGGATGCGGTGCTGGCCGCCTCCATCTTCCACTACGGGCAGCACACGGTCGGCGAGGCGAAGCGCTTCATGGCCGGCCTCGGCATCCCGATGCGCCTGGAGTAGACGATGCCGAATTCATTGATCAGCGCGGCGGCGAACGCGAAGTGGCTGAAAAAGGTGCGCTGGGACGAGAACGGTTTAGTGCCGGTGATCGCCCAGGAAGCGGGCACCGGCGAAATATTGATGTTCGCCTGGATGAACCGCGACGCGCTCGCACGCACCGTCGAGACGGGCGAAGCCGTGTACTGGAGCCGCTCGCGTAAAAAACTCTGGCACAAGGGCGAAGAGTCCGGCCACACCCAGAAGGTGCTGGAAATGCGCCTCGACTGCGACGAAGACGTGGTCTTGCTCAAGATCGAACAGCGTGGCGGCATCGCCTGCCACACCGGCCGCCACTCCTGCTTCTTCCAGAAGTTCGACGGCGAGGACTGGCAGGCGGTCGAGCCCGTACTGCAGGACCCGGAAACGATTTACCCGAACGCAAAGAAACCCCTATGAGCACGACCCTGACCCGCCTGGCCCACGTCATCGAATCGCGCAAGCCGGAAAACGGCGGCGACCCGGCCACCTCGTATGTCGCAAAACTGTTCGCGAAAGGCGACGACGCCATCCTCAAGAAGATCGGCGAGGAAGCGACGGAGACCGTGATGGCCGCCAAGGATGCGCGCGTCTCGGGCGATGCAACGAAGCTGCTGTACGAATGCGCGGACCTGTGGTTCCATTCGCTGGTGCTGCTGGCCAGGTTCGACCTCACGCCGCAACAGGTGCTCGATGAGCTGGCGCGGCGCGAAGGCATGTCCGGGCTCGACGAGAAGGCCGCACGCAAGGACGCGTAAGTCTGGTCGCAGTCATCGCGGCGTCATCGTTCGCATGTAATATGAATAAAATCGACTTCGCTGGAGACCACATGGATAACTGCATTTTCTGCAAGATCGTCGCCAAGCAGATCCCGGCCGCCGTCGTCTATGAAGACGACGACCTGCTGGCGTTCAAGGACATCAACCCGGCCGCGCCGGTGCACCTGCTGGTGATCCCGAAGCAGCACGTCAGCACGCTGTCGGACGTGACCGAAGCGCATACGACCGTGCTCGGCAAGATGCTGGCGCTGGCGCCGAAGCTGGCGGCCGAACATGGTGTCGCCGTGACCGTCGACGCCGAAGGCAAGCGCAGCGGCGGCTTCAAGACCCTGATCAACACCGGCCCGAACGGCGGGCAGGAGGTGTATCACCTGCATGTCCACGTATATGGTGGCCAGCGCCCCTGGCGCGGCCTGGGCACCTGACACGCGCCCATGGCTGCGTTGCAGCATCTTGCCGTACTGGCGTACTGTCTTCGACGCTGCGCCTTGCCCTGAGCGCGTGTCAGGCGCCCATTAATGGTGACAAAGTGCCGGATACTATCCGACAACATGTTGAACCGGCCACGGATGCGCTGCATCGCTTATACTAGTACGGTACGCTTCACTGATTGAAGGGCGCATGCGCCCGCCGAGGAGATAATGATGGGTTCAATGAGCATTTGGCACTGGGTAATCGTGCTGGTCGTGGTGGTGCTGCTGTTCGGCACCAAAAAGCTGGGGAATGTCGGTTCCGACATCGGCAAGGCCGTCAAAGGCTTCAAGGATGGCGTGAAGGGCGAC
This sequence comes from Massilia sp., assembly GCA_028292765.1. Classification (GTDB taxonomy): domain Bacteria; phylum Pseudomonadota; class Gammaproteobacteria; order Burkholderiales; family Burkholderiaceae_D; genus Telluria. The sequence continues at coordinate 2,936 of JAQGLR010000185.1, forward strand.
GAAGAGAAGAACGCGGCCACGCCAGGCGCCACGGTCCACCCGACCCAGCAGGTAGCGGACAAGTCGACGATCGACGTCGAAACCCGCGAAAAGCACCGTTCGTAATCCCGCAGTCGCTCCATGATCGACCTGGGACTGTCGAAGATCGCCATCATCGGTGTGGTGGCGCTGATCGTGATCGGCCCTGAAAAGCTGCCGAAGGTGGCGCGCATGGCCGGCACGCTGTACGGCCGCGCCCAGCGCTACCTGCACGACG
>JAQGLR010000293.1 GCA_028292765.1 Massilia sp.
CCTGGTTAAGCCAGCCCGGCTTCCGCGCGCAGCAGCGCCGCCTTGTCGGTGCGCTCCCAGGTGAATTCCGGCTCTTCGCGGCCGAAGTGGCCGTAGGCGGCCGTCTTGGCGTAGATCGGGCGCAGCAAATCGAGCATCTGGACGATGCCTTTCGGGCGCAGGTCGAAATGTTCCATCACCATCTGGGCGATCTTCTCGTCAGGGATGAGGCCGGTGCCTTCGGTATACACCGTGATGTTGATCGGGCGTGCCACGCCGATCGCGTAGCTCACCTGCACCTGGCACTGGCGCGCCAGGCCGGCGGCGACGATGTTCTTGGCGACATAGCGCGCGGCGTAGGCCGCCGAGCGGTCCACTTTGGACGGATCCTTGCCCGAGAACGCGCCGCCGCCGTGCGGGGCTGCGCCGCCGTAGGTGTCGACGATGATCTTGCGGCCGGTCAGGCCGCAATCCCCCTGGGGGCCGCCGATGACGAAGCGGCCAGTCGGGTTGACCAGGTATTTGGTGCCCTGCAGCCACTCGCGCGGCAGGGTCGGCTTGATGATTTCCTCGATCACCGCTTCCTCGATCTGCGAGTGCGTGACGTCCGGATGGTGCTGGGTCGACAGCACGACGGTATCGACCGAGACCGGGCGGCCGTCGACATAGCGCAGCGTGACCTGGCTCTTCGCGTCCGGGCGCAGCCATGGCAGGCGCCCGTCCTTGCGCAGCTGCGACTGGCGCTCGACCAGGCGGTGTGCGTAGTGGATGGCGGCCGGCATCAGCTCGGCGGTCTCGTCGCAGGCGTAGCCGAACATCAGGCCCTGGTCGCCGGCGCCCTGGTCGAGGTCGAGTCCAGCGCCTTCGTCCACGCCCTGGGCGATGTCCGGCGACTGCTTGTCGTAGCAGACCATCACCGCGCAGCCTTTGTAGTCGATGCCGAAGTCGGTGTTGTCGTAACCGATGCGCTTGATGGTGTTGCGCGCGACGCCGATATAATCGACGTTGGCGTGCGTGGTGATTTCGCCGGCGAGGACGACGAGGCCGGTGTTGCACAGCGTTTCAGCGGCAACGCGGGCGCGCGGGTCCTGCTCGAGGATGGCGTCGAGGATCGCGTCCGAGATCTGGTCGGCGACTTTGTCGGGGTGGCCTTCCGAGACGGATTCGGAAGTAAAGAGATAATCGTTGGACATGATGGCTCCAGTTACTGTTCAAAAACTGCCGCAGCAACCCGTGCCTGCGACGCTTTAGCGACATTTATATTCCGCTTCGCAAGTTGTCTATTAACTCGGCGGATCCTGCATAAAGTGGTATTTTACGCTCCTTTAAGAAATTCTTCGCGCAGGGGGCCAGTTCCTCCTCAACCCAGATCAATCGCATGCTAGTTATCTTATTTAGAGTCTTGTCCGTTTTCCCCCTGCGCATGCTCCACGCGTTAGGCGCCGCGCTGGGCTGGCTGGTCTACCTCCTCTCTCCTTCCTACCGTCGCCGCCTCGACGCCAACCTGGCGCAGGCCGGCTTCAGCAGCCACCGCCGCGCCGCCGTCGCCGAGGCCGGCAAGGCGATCGTCGAGCTGGCGTTCGTCTGGTGCGGCAAGCCCGAGCGCGTCGCGCGCCACGCGCGCGTCGAGGACTGGGACGTGGTCCAGCGCGTGCTCGACGCCGGCCGCGGCATTGTGTTCCTGACGCCGCACCTGGGCTGTTTCGAGATGACCGCGCAGCAGATCGCGCTGCGCACGGCGCTCACCGTCATGTACCGCCCGCCGAAGAAAAGCGCCTTGAAGCCGCTGGTCGAAGGGGCCCGGGCGCGCCACAACCTGCACCTGGCGCCGGCCAACCTGGCGGGCGTGCGCATCCTGGCCAAGACATTAAAAAGCGGCCAGCCGATCGGCCTGCTGCCGGACCAGGTGCCGCAGGAAGGCGAAGGCGTGTGGGCGCCGTTTTTTGGCCGCAATGCCTACACGATGACGCTGCCGGCCAAGCTGGCCCAGCTCGGGCGTGCCGACATCCTGCTGGTGTACGCCGAGCGCCTGCCGCACGGGCGTGGCTACAGCGTGCGCTTCGTGCCGTTCGAGGGCGATTTATCAGGTGATGCGGCTGCGCAGGCGGCCAGCATCAACCGCGCGATGGAGCAGCTCATCGCACGCTGCCCGGCCCAGTATTTCTGGAGCTATAACCGCTACAAGAAACCCGATGGCGTCGCCGCGCCCGAAGCCGAGGCCGTGGCGTGAGGGTCCTGATCGCATTCCTGTGGCTGCTGCACTGGCTGCCACTGCCCGTGCTCGGGCGTTTTGGCGAGGCCATCGGCAGCCTGCTGTTCCTGGTGCTGGGCAAGCGGCGCCATATCGCGCTGACCAATTTGCGCCTGTGCATGCCGGAGCTGTCGGAGGGCGAGCGGCAGGCGATTGCGCGCCAGCACTTCCGCAGCTATTCGCGCAGCATTTTCGAGCGCTCGATCCTGTGGTGGGCGCCGGAAGCGCGCGTGCGCAAACTGATCCATATCGAGCCGGCGGTGCCGCAGGCGGCGATGGAAGCCGGGCCGACGATCCTGCTGTGCCCCCACTTCGTGTGCCTGGACGTGGCCGGCGTCGCCGCCCGTGTGATTCCCGTATGCAGCATGTACGTGCCGCAAAAGAACGCCGCCTTCGACCGGCTGCTGCGCCATGGCCGCGAACGCTACGGCCCGGTGCGGCTGGTGACGCGCAAGGAAGGCATCAAGCCGATCCTGCGCGCGCTGCGCGACGGCCTGCCCTACTTCATGCTGCCGGATATGGATTT
>JAQGLR010000312.1 GCA_028292765.1 Massilia sp.
GCGCCCTCGACCTGGCGCGCGCCGGCGCTGCCGCGCAGCTGGTGGGTCAGTTCGAAGCACTGCGCCAGTCCCGTGGCGCCCAGCGGATGGCCTTTCGAGAGCAGTCCGCCGGATGGATTCGTGACGACCTTGCCGCCATAGGTGTTGTCGCCGTCGCGGATGAATTTGTCGGCGCCGCCCTCCGGGCACAGGCCCAGCGCCTCATAGGTAATCAGTTCGTTGTGGGCGAAGCAGTCGTGCAGTTCGACGACGTCGATATCCTCGGGGCCGATGCCGGCCTGTTGATACACCTTGTCGGCGGCCTCGCGGCTCATGTCATAGCCGACCAGGCGCATCATGTCGTTGGCCTCGAAGGTGCTGGCGCGGTCGGTCGTCATCGCCTGGGCGGCGATATGGACGTCGCTGCGCAGGCCGCGCTTTTTCGCGAAGCTTTCCGACACCAGCACCGCGGCCGCCGCGCCGCAGGTCGGCGGGCAGGCCATCAGGCGCGTCATCACGCCGGGCCAGATCATCGGTGCGTCCAGCACGTCCTGCGCCGTGACTTCCTTCCTGAACAGCGCCAGCGGGTTGTTGACGGCGTGGCGGCTGGCCTTGGCGCGGATCCGCGCGAAGGCGTCGAGCGGCGTGCCGTATTTTTCCATGTGCGCGAGACCCGCGCCGCCGAAGTAGCGCAGCGCCAGCGGGATGTCGGGTTTGCCGACCAGGCGGTCGGTGACGGCGTCGAAATCGTCGAAGGGCGCCGGGCGGTCGGTGAAGACCGAGCCAAGCGCGCCAGGACTCATCTGCTCGAAGCCGAGCACCAGCACGCAGTCGGCGGCGCCGCTGGCGATTGCCTGGCGCGCCAGGAACAGGGCGGTGGAACCGGTCGAGCAGTTGTTGTTGACGTTGACGATCGGGATGCCGGTCATGCCGACGCCGTACAGGGCTTTCTGGCCGCAGGTGGAGTCGCCATACACATAGCCGGCATAGGCCTGCTCGACGTCCAGGTAGTCGATGCCGGCGTCCTGCAGGGCGGCGCGGGCGGCATCGGCCGCCATCTCGTGGTACGGGGCGCTGGCGCCGGGCTTGGCGAACGGGATCATCCCGACGCCGGTAACGAATACCTTGTTCATGCCGTCTCCTCAGTTTGTGGCCTGCGGCCTTATGAAAACGATTATAGCCAGCAACGCGGGCGCCAGGCCGGCCCCAGGCTGGAGGCAGTCCTCTATTTTGGGATCGGGCCGCCGCGTCGCTTATACTGTCCCGATTCCACTTTGATAAGGAGCCGTCCTGCATGCACCATGAAATCACCCTGATCACCACCATTGCCGCCGCGCTCGGCGCCGGACTCCTGTTCGGCATGCTTGCCGTACGCCTGAAACTGCCGGCGCTGGTCGGCTACTTGGCCGCCGGCATCGTCATCGGACCTGCCACGCCTGGCTTTGTGGCCGACGTGTCGCTGGCCTCGCAACTGGCCGAGATCGGGGTGATGCTGCTGATGTTCGGGGTGGGACTGCACTTTTCGCTGCGCGACCTGCTCGACGTGCGCAAGATCGCGCTGCCTGGCGCGATCTTGCAGATCAGCGTCGCGACCGCGATGGGCATCGGGATGGCCCACCTGTGGGGCTGGAGCCTGGGCGCGGGACTGGTGTTCGGCCTGGCGCTGTCGGTGGCCAGTACCGTGGTGCTGCTGCGCGCGCTGGAGTCGCGCGGCATCCTCGATTCGATGAACGGGCGCATCGCGGTCGGCTGGCTGGTGGTGGAAGACCTGGTGATGGTCCTGGTGCTGGTGCTGCTGCCGGCGCTGGCGGGCCCGCTGGGCGGCAAGAGCGTGGCCGGCGACGACACCTCGCTCTGGTTCGCCCTCGGCAAGACGCTGCTGCAGGTGGGCGCCTTTGTCGCCTTCATGCTGATTGTCGGGCGCAAGCTGTTCCCGTGGTTCCTGTGGAAAGTGGCGAAGACCAACTCGCGCGAACTGTTCACGCTGGCCGTGATTGCGGCCGCCGTCGGCATTGCCTATGGATCGTCGGAGCTGTTCGGGGTGTCGTTCGCGCTGGGCGCCTTCTTCGCCGGCATGGTGCTGCGCGAATCGGACCTGAGCCACCGCGCCGCCGAGGAGTCCCTGCCGCTGCGCGACGCATTCTCGGTGCTGTTTTTCGTGTCGGTCGGCATGCTGTTCGACCCGATGGTGCTGGTCGAAAGCCCGATGAAGGTGCTGGCGGTGGTGCTTGTGATCATCTTCGGCAAGTCGATCGCGGCGATAGTGCTGGTGCTCGCCTTGCGCTACCCGCTCAATACCGCGATTACCGTCTCGGCCAGCCTGGCGCAGATCGGCGAGTTCTCGTTCATCCTGGCGGCGCTCGGCATTTCGCTGGGACTGATGCCGCAGGAAGGCCAGAGCCTGATCCTCGCCGGCGCGATCATCTCGATCGCCGTCAATCCACTGCTGTTCAAGGCGATCGAGCCGCTGCAGCGCTGGCTGCGGGCGAACTCCGAGGCCGTGCGCAAACTCGAAGCCAGTCCCGATCCGCTGGCCGAACTGCCGATGACGGTGCCGCACGAGCGCCTCACCGGGCAGGTGGTGCTGGTCGGCTACGGCCGCGTGGGGCGGATGATCGCCGCCGAACTGACGGCGCAGGGCGTGCACTACGTGGTGGCCGAGCAGAACCGCGAGCTGGTCGACATGCTGCGCCGCCAGGACCAGCCCGCCGTGGTCGGCAATGCGGCCGAACCGGCGGTACTGATCCAGGCGCATATCGCGCGGGCGGCGGTGATGGTGATCGCCACGCCCGATACCTTCCATGTGCGCACGATGATCGAGACGGCGAAAATGCTCAATCCGGCCATCCGCTGCGTCGTGCGCACCCACAACGAGCAGGAAGCGGCGCTGCTGCGTCTTGACACCGGTGGCAAGGTCTTCCTCGGCCAGCAGGAACTGGCGGGCAACATGACGCGCTATGTGATCGAGACGCTGAAGGAGGCGGAGCACGCGCATTGAGTCATGGGTGGCGCGGCAAACTTCTTTTTTGTCGATCCCCCGAGTAGACCAGTAGGGTGGGCGGGTTCCCCGCCCACCCTACGCGGCGACCATTTCCCCGGTCTCCGTGCAGAGCTTCAGGTTCGCATGGCGGGGTGCGAAGTGCAGCAGTTCCTTGCGCTCTTCCAGCAGCGCGAACACGGCGTCTTTCGAGAGCACGTACTGCTCGAGCAGCGTGTCCTTGAGCGACTCGATCAGCGCGCGGTAGTCGCGCATTGCGCCCAGGGTGTAGCTGTAGAGTTCGTCCGCCTTGGCTTCCATCTGGCGCAGCGTGTGCTCGCCGCTGGCATCGTTCTTGAGCTGGCTGTAGTCGATCTTCGAACGCGAGTACATCGACAGGCGGTTGACCATGAGGTTCAGCATCTTGGTCACTTTCTCGATGTAGTTCTGGGCGCCGACCGAGATGCCGCGGGCGCCGTAGAACAGCTCTTCGGCCGCCATGCCGCCGTACAGGCCGACCACGTCGCGCTCGAGTTCTTCCAGCGTGCGCAGCGACATGTCGTCACCCGACTGCAGCACATAGCCCAGCGCGCCGATCTTCGATACCGCTTCGGTGCTGATCTTGAGCAGGTGCGACTTTTCCTTCACCTCTGCCAGCGACAGGCCGGCGCGCAGGTGCGGGTCGATCTGCATGAAGAAGTGGCCCAGTTCGTGCAGGGCGATGCGCTCGCGTTGCTTGGTCTTTTCAGCCGTGGTCGCGCGGTCGGTCAGGCCGATCGTGGCGCGCTCGTAGGCGCGGAACAGCAGGTCGGTATTGATGACCACTTTTTCCTGGATCGACAGCATCGAAGCGCGTTCCACCACGGTTTCCAGCAGCGCCGGGCTGAGGTTTTGCGTAATTTCCGCGACCTGATCGAGATCCAGGTCGCTGTAGTCGACCAGGCCCTCTTTTTTACGCGACAGGAAGCTCTTCAGCAATTCGCGCCGCTCGTTCTTGTTCGGCAGGCGGAAGTTGATCTTCACCGAGAAGCGGCGCAGCATCGCTTCGTCCATTTCGGTCGAGGCGTCGTCGAAGTTCGAGGCGACGACCCAGATCACGCCTTGCCCCTTGTCGCTCTTCACGCCGTCCAGCAGGCCCAGCAGGGTGTTGGCGGTGTCGTCTTCCCATTTCTTTTCGCTGCGGCCGCGCGGCATGAACAGGCTCTGCGC
>JAQGLR010000327.1 GCA_028292765.1 Massilia sp.
AGTGGTTCCCGCGCATGGCGGCCTACTACGACGCCTACGGCTGGCAGCACAAGCAGTTCCTCGGCGCCGGCGAGTTCACGCTCGAATTCGGCGACTACGACGTCGAGATCACGGTGCCGTCGGACCACATCGTGGCCTCGACCGGCGTGCTGCAGAATCCTGGTGCGGTGTTGACCGCCACCCAGCGCGAGCGCCTGGCGCAAGCGAAGACCGCGAAGAAGCCGGTGATCATCGTCACCCAGGCCGAAGCGGAAGCGGCCGAGAAAAAACGCGCCGGGCTTACCAACGGCGCCACCAAGACCTGGCACTTCAAGGCGAAGAACGTGCGCGACTTCGCGTTCGCGTCGAGCCGCAAGTTCATCTGGGACGCCCAGGGCATGAAGAGCGGCGAGCATGACGTGATGGCGATGTCCTACTATCCGAAGGAAGGCAACCCGCTGTGGGAGCGCTACTCGACCCAGGCGATCGTCCACACCATCGAGCAGTACAACAAGTATTCGTTCGACTATCCGTACCCGACCTCGATTTCCGTGAACGGCCCGGTCGGCGGCATGGAATACCCGATGATCACGTTCAACGGCCCGCGTCCGACCAAGGACAAGAAGACCGGCGAGCTGACCTATTCGAAGCGCACCAAATATGGCCTGATCGGCGTGATCATCCACGAAGTCGGCCACAACTACTTCCCGATGATCGTCAACTCCGACGAGCGCCAGTGGACCTGGATGGACGAGGGCCTGAACTCCTTCGTGCAGACCCTCGCGCAAGAGGCGTGGGAAGAGAACTGGCCGGAAATGCGCGGCGAGCCGCGCCTGATCACCGACTACATGAAGAGCCGCAACCAGGTGCCGATCATGACCAATTCCGAGTCGCTGCTGCAGTTCGGCGCCAACGCCTACGCCAAGCCGGCCGCCGCATTGACCGTGCTGCGCGAAACGGTGCTGGGCCGCGAGCTGTTCGACTTCGCCTTCCGCGAATATTCGCAGCGCTGGAAGTTCAAGCGCCCGACCCCGGCCGACTTCTTCCGCACCATGGAAGACGCCTCCGGCACCGACCTCGACTGGTTCTGGCGCGGCTGGTTCTACACGACCGACGCGGTGGACGTCAGCATCGACGGCATCAGCGAGTACACGGTGAGTTCGCAGAATCCGGAAATCGAAAAGGCATGGCGCCGCAAGCTGAAACAGGCCGAGCCGCTTTCCCTGACCGACCAGCGCAACAAGGGCATGCCGCGCCGCGTCGACGCGCATCCCGAGCTGAAGGATTTCTACAACGAGAATGACGATTTCACGGTCACGAACGCCGACCGCAACAAGTTCAACGAGACCCAGGAAAAGCTGGAAGACTGGGAAAAGGCGCTGCTGGCGTCGGGCAAGCATTTGTACCTGGTCGACTTCACCAACATCGGCGGGCTGGTGACGCCGCTGGTGCTCGAGATCACGCTCCAGAACGGCAAGAAGTATGTCGAGCGCATCCCGGCCGAAGTGTGGCGCTACTCGCCGAAGAAGATCACCAAGCTGATCGTCACCGACGAGCCGCTGGTCGGCCTGACGCAAGACCCGTACTGGGAAACGGCCGACATCGACCAGAACAACAACGCCTGGCCGCGCAAGCCGACCCCATCGCGCCTGGAACTGTTCAAGACCACGCCGCCGGGTAACGACATGATGAAGGACTTCAATACCAAGCTGAAGACCAAGGAAGAGAAGGCGGCAACGGGCGAGGAAGCGAAGAAGGAAACGGTGCCCGCGGTGCAGTAGGGTGGGCGGGTCTCCCGCTCACGCGTTCAAATCACGTTTGGAATGCCCGCTCGGCTGATCTTGCGCTGGTTGAACGCGTGAGCGGCAAAGCCGCCCACCCTACGTCCCTTCGTTTGACGCCGGCGGTCGCGCATAATGCGCGGCTGCCGGTTTCCACATTCAGTATCCAGAAAAATGACAATGAAACACCTCGCGCGCCTGGTCGCGCTGACCCTGATGCTGTCCTCCGGCGCCAGCGCCGCCGACAAGTTCGACGACAAGTTCCGCCAGCTCGACGAGCTGCTGCCGACGCCCACCACCACCCGCACCGCCTCGGGCGCGCCGGGGCACGCCTACTGGCAGCAGCGCGCCGACTACAGGCTGCGCGCCACGCTCGATGAAGCAAAGCGCGCCATCACGGGCGCCGGCACCATCACCTACCATAACAATTCGCCCGACACCCTCTCCTACCTGTGGGTGCAGCTCGACCAGAACATGTTCCGCGCCGACTCGGACAACCGCAACATCTCGACCATCCCGTCGCGCGACGCCTGGCAGCGGACCGGCCCGGAAGGCGTCAAATTCGACGCCATCCGCGCCAATTTCGACAGCCGCGCCTTCGCCGGCGGCTTCAATATCCAGAGCGTCAAGGGGGCGGATGGCCGCCCCCTGCGTCACGTCATCAACCGGACGATGATGCGCATCGACCTGCCGCAGCCGGTCAAGCCGGGTGCGCGCTTCTCGTTCGCGCTCGAGTGGAGCTTCAACATCCCGGAAGCGAACGTCGTCGGCCGGCGCATGGGCTACGAGCGTTTTGACAAGGAAGACAAGAACGATATCTTCGAGATCGCCCAGTTCTTCCCGCGCATGGCGGCCTACTACGACGTGGCCGGCTGGCAGAACAAGCAGTACCTCGGCGACGGCGAGTTCACGCTCGAATTCGGCGACTACGATGTCGAGATCACGGTCCCGGCCGACCACATCGTCGCCTCCACCGGCGAACTGCAGAACCCGGGCGAGGTCCTCACCAGCGCGCAGCGCGAACGCCTCAAGCAGGCGCGCACCGCAAAGAAGCCGGTGATCATCGTCACCCAGGCCGAGGCGACGGCAGCCGAGAAACAGCGCGCGACCGCCATGAAGACCTGGCGCTTCAACGCCAGGAACGTGCGCGATTTCGCCTTTGCCAGCAGCCGCAAGTTCATCTGGGACGCCCAGGGCGTCAAGAGCGGCGCCGACACCGTGATGGCGATGTCCTACTACCCGAAGGAAGGCAACCCGCTGTGGGAGCGCTACTCGACCCAGGCGGTCGTGCACACCATCGAGCAGTACAACAAGTATTCGTTCGATTACCCGTATCCGGCCGCCATTTCCGTGAACGGCCCGGTCGGCGGCATGGAATACCCGATGATTTCGTTTAATGGTCCGCGTCCGACCAAGGACAAGAAGACCGGCGAACTGACGTATTCGAAGCGCACCAAGTATGGCCTGATCGGCGTCATCATCCATGAAGTCGGCCACAATTATTTTCCGATGATCGTCAATTCGGACGAGCGCCAGTGGACCTGGATGGACGAAGGCCTCAACAGCTTCGTGCAGTACCTCGCCGAGCAGGCCTGGGAAGAGCACTTCCCGCTGTCGCGCGGCGAGCCGCGCGCCATCGTTGACTACATGCGTGGCAAGAACCAGGTGCCGATCATGACGAACTCGGAGTCGGTGCTGCAGTTGGGCTTTAACTCGTACGCCAAGCCGACCACGGCCTTGATCATCCTGCGCGAGACGGTGCTGGGCCGCGAGCTGTTCGACTTCGCCTTCCGCGAATACGCCCAGCGCTGGAAATTCAAGCGCCCGACCCCGTCCGACTTCTTCCGCACCATGGAAGACGCTTCCGGCACCGACCTCGACTGGTTCTGGCGCGGCTGGTTCTACACCACCGACGCGGTCGACGTCAGCGTCGACGGCATCACCGAGTATGGCGTGAGCAGCAAGAACCCGGACACCG
>JAQGLR010000344.1 GCA_028292765.1 Massilia sp.
ATCGGCGTCTGGTTCTTCTGGCCGGCCTGGCCGTTCGCCGGCTGGGCGATCTGGGCCTGGCGGCGCCAGCAGCACATGCTGCACATCGTCCTGCCGCTGACCTTCCTGGGCGCGCTCACCGCCCTGATCCTGTGCGACCCGACGCCGGAAAACGGCGACCTGCTGAAACTCCTGCCGCCGCTGGCCCTCATGGCCGCGTTCGGCCTGCCGACCATGAAGCGCGGCGCGATCAACGCCATCGACTGGTTCTCGGTCATGGCCCTGACGACCCTGGCGGCCCTGGTCTGGCTGTTCTGGATTGCCAAGCTGACCGGCTGGCCCGCCAAGCTGTCGCACAACGCGCTCAAGCTGGTGCCGGGCTTCACGCCGGAATTCGGCATCATCAGCTTCACGGTGGCGGCCAGCGTGTCGATCGGCTGGATCTGGCTGGTGCGCTGGCGTGTGTCGCGCCAGCGCACCGTGCTGTGGCGCGCGGTGGTGCTGTCCTCGGGCGGCCTGATCCTGCTGTGGGTGCTCCTGATGACGCTGTTCCTGCCGGACCTGAATTACAGCAAGAGCTACGCCGGCGTGGCCCGCGCGATCGCCGCCAAGCTGCCGCCGGACGCCAACTGCATCGAGACGAATGTCGGCGCATCGCAGCGCGCCTCGTTCGCCTACTTCGGCCGCCTGCCGTTCGTGGGCGTCGAGGGCGGCCAGTGCGATTACGTGCTGCTGCAAGACAGCATCAAGACACGCAACGCTCGCGACCTGGGCCGCACCTGGCGCACCGGCGGCGCCACGCTGCTGTGGGAAGGCCGCCGCGCTTCCGACCGCGACGAGCGCTTCCGCCTGTATCGCCGCACGCGCTGACCTAGCTATTCGTCCCTGATGGCGAGGCGACGGCGCCGCACCAGTGCGCCTCCTGCCAGGCCCGCCGGCAGCATCGCGTAGAACGATGCTTCCGGCACCGGCGAAACGGTCAGGTCGCCCCCGAAGCTGCCCCCGCCGACGCCGACCACCTGGCCATCGACGCGCACCGCGTACGATCCGACCGGCAAACTGAATGCCGTCACCGACCACGAATCGACCGGGTTGCCGCCGAAACCGGTGAGGTCGATGCCGGCGACCGCATTGCCGATGACCGCCAGCGTGGCCGGATCGAAGCGGTACCGGCTCAGGCCCGTGACCAGCAAATCCTTGGTGCCGGGCGAGTCGAGAAAGGACGAGGTGACGGAGGCCGCGGCGTCGAACGGGATGCCGGCGACGTCGAAGGTGTACACACTCGTGAAGGCGCGGCCGCTCTGGCCGGCTGCGAAAGCGTCCCCATAAAAGGCGTTGAAACCGCCCACGCCGTCTGCATTGACGCTGAGCGGCGTCGTGCGCTCGATCGTTTGCGCGCGTGCGCCGGGTGCGCTGCAGAGAAGCGCCGAGAGCACAGCGCCCAGTACCAGGGCTTTTCGTTCCATGTTGCCTCCATCGGACAGGTCCGAACAAACTCAGGAAGTGTCGGCGTGGCGCCGGCCAGGCACCCGACCCCGACGCGAGCAATTGTTCCCAGTCATGTTATTTGAGTCACGTCAACTCCGGGGCGCAAGCGCGGCCGACAATGGCGAATAGTCCACGGCCGTTCCGGCCAGCCCCCTATCAGGAGACAACATGAAAAGCGTAATGTTCTCGGAAATCGTGCATGCGCATCGGGGTGCCGGCGGACTGCGCGCGCTGCCGCCCCTGGTGGCCTACGGCCTCACGGTGGCGATCGGCATGCCGCTGCTGGTGCTGGCCCTGCGCGCACTGGACCCCGGCGCGCCGCTCGCCGTCATCGTGCTGCCGATGCTGGCCGGACTGGCCCTGCCGCTCTGGGCCGGCACCCCCGGCCGGCTCGACGTCAGCACCCGCTTCGACGCCGTCCACATGCGCCACACCTTGAACGAGGCACTGGCGGCACTCGGCTATGTCGAGGCCAGCGCCGCGCCGGGCCAGCTGCGCTATGTCAGCCGCACAGGCAATGCCTGGCGCGCTCGTGGGCAGATGGTGAACGTCCGGATCCATTCCCACGCGCTCGAAGTCATCGGCCCGATCCCGACCCTGCGCGCGCTGCAGGGGGCCTTGTCGGGAGCCGCGAGCGTGCCTGCCGACGCGCCGGCCGCTCCCGCGCGTCCTGCCAGCCAGCCGAGCCGGGAAACTGTTGCCGGTGCAATGCAAATCAGCGATAATGCGAGGCGCGTTGCCGGGATGGCGGAATAGGTAGACGCACGGGACTCAAAATCCCGCGCCGCGAGGCGTACCGGTTCGATTCCGGTTCCCGGCACCACGCACGAATACAAAAAAACCCGCATTCTTCATTGGAGAATGCGGGTTTTTTCTCGTCTGGCGGCCGTGCGCCCCGTCCTCAAACGGCGACCGCTACCGGCGCCGCGCGCCGGCCCCGGCGCAGCAAGCCTGCTGCGCACAGTCCGAGTCCGAACAACGCGAGGCTAGCCGGTTCGGGTACTTCGCCCGGTGGAGACGCAGCGACACCGAAGCCGCTGTACCCGGCGCTGCCGTAGTCGTTGGCCAGGTTCGTCGGTGCGTAGGCGTTGCAGTCGTTGGAAACGGTGTTGCCGATCATCGTGACCGCCGCCCCCAGCGCCAGCGCCCGTCCGCACCCGATGCTGGACGCCGAACCGAAGCTCACGCTTTGCTGGGCCAGGATATTGCCTGCAAAGAAAGCATCCGCCCCCAGGGTGGCCGAGCTGCCGACCTGGAAATAGATCCCGTTGCTGCTGGTGCCGTTGATCACGTTGACGGTCGAATTCGCCGCGGTGATCAGCGTGCTGCCAATCTGGAAAACGACGACGCCGTTCGGGTCGTTGGCGAAATCGATCGTCATGGTGCCGGTCAGGGCTGCCGATGACGAGAAGCGGTAAGTGCCCGAAGTAAGCACACCTGCGCTGCCGAGGTCCTGGCCGCTCAGGTCGATACCGCCGGTCAAGGCCACGAGGCGGTCGTAGGCGGAGCGCGCGTCAAGCTGTGCCTGGGTGGCAATCGCATCGCTCTGGTGGATGTCGCCTCCGGAAGCGAACGTGATGCTGTCCGTGCCGGTGATCGACGAACCAGGTGCGACGCCGAGGTCGCCGTGCAGCGTGGTCGCATTCGTGTTCGTTACGGACTCAGCCCCAAGGACGGCAAATTCCTGCGCACCTCCAAGGAACGGTATCACGCCGGCGCTCGCAGGGCCGCAGAGCAGTGCGAGCATTAATGGCAGGGTCAGTTTTTTGGTATTCATATGTTCTCTCGGGTCATTGTGTTATGGGCGACACTTGAAAGGTATTGCAATAATTACAATTAATATACCACCGAAACACCTGTACGCCTGTTTAGCGCCGGAATATTTCCGTAAACTGCCCAATGTTCGTTTCCGAACAGAAGCAGATCAGAAAGCGGCTCAACAAAATCACGCATTGCCGAACAGCGGCTTGCCAAGCAGGAGCTTGCGGGGATTGATCAGGTCGGTCGGCGCCGCATCGAGGCGAAAGCCGTGGCTGCGCAGGGAAGCGTCGCGGGCGTCTCCATTGCGGGTGCCGGCGCGCGCCATGATCGATACGGCTGCCGGCACATGCTGCGCCTGTGACCACGGCCAGTGCGAATGTGGCGAATAAAATGTGCCGGATCAGCATCCTGCGCCTGTCCGGCCGCCCGGGAAGGCGCCACTTATGCTGGCAGCATACGCCATCGGGCGCGACGGCGATTGGCATCAGGAATGCTGTATGTACATGGTGGCAACTGTGCGACACACATGTGTCTTTTCGGCAATTCCGACAGTTTGAAACAAGACTTTCCCATAGGAAAGTGCCATACTGACGAAATGCCCGCGTCCGCCCTGGACGCTTCCTGTCCGAAATCTCCCCATGTCGCTATTCATGCTGCCCGACGACCCGTCGCTCCTGAGCTACGGCGTCTACGACCCGAAGCTGGTGCTGTTGTCGCTGCTCGTGGCGATCTTCGCGTCCTGGATGGGCCTGCAGGTCGCCGGCCAGGCGCGCCAGCAGGCCCGCCTGCGCACGGTGTTCCTGCTCACCGGCAGCCTGGCGCTTGGCGCCGGCGTCTGGGCGATGCACTTCATCGGCATGCTGGCCTTTAATTTGTGCACCCATGTCGATTACGACCCGATGGTGACAGTCCTGTCGAGCCTGCCGAGCATCGCCGCCTCGTTCGTCGCCTTGACCCTGATCGCGCGCGAGCGCATCGGCACCGGCACCCTGGTCGTCGGCGGCGTGCTGGTCGGCGCCGGCATCGGCGCGATGCATTACACCGGCATGGCCAGCATGCGCATGAGCCTGGATTTGCGCTACGACCCGCTGACCTTCGGGCTGTCGATCGTGGTCGCCGTGGTGCTGGCCACGCTCGCCTTGTGGGTGCGCTTCGGCCTGACCCGCTTCGCGTCCCTGAGCGAAGGCCGCCGCCTGCTGCTGGCGGCGATCGTCATGGGTTGCGCGATCTCGGGCATGCACTACACCGGCATGGCCGCGGCGCGCTTCCTGGGCAGCGTCGACGCGAACGTCGCGGTCGCCTCCGACACCACCTTCCTGGCGCTGGCGATCTCGCTCATCACCGTCCTGTTTACCGGCGTGGTGCTGGCCGCCAACGGCCTGCTGCGCTACCGCCAGCTGTACGTGGAACGGTCGCGCAGCGAAGCCTGGATGCGCGCCCTCCTCACCACCACCGTGGACGGCGTGATCACCATCGACCGCGAGGGCAGGATCGAGGAATTCAACACCTCGGCCGAGAAGATCTTCGGCTGGCGCCGCGACGAAATCGTCGGCGGCAACATCCGCCTCCTGATGACGGAGCACGACCGCAGCAACGAAGACGGCGGCCTGCTCGGCTACCTGCGCGACAGCGGCGCCCATGCCGCCCCGAACAATGAAGAAGTCGAGGCGCTGCGCCGCGACGGCAGCCCGGTGCCGCTGCGCGTCGCCGTCGGCCACGCACGCCTGGAAGATCGCGAGCTGTTCGTCTGCTTCGTTACCGACATCACCGAGCGGCGCGAGATGGTGGGCGCCCTGCGCGCCAGCGAGAACCAGTTCCGTTCCCTGATCGGCACCATCCCCGGCATTTCCTACCGCAGCCGCATCGAAGGCGCGCATCCGATGGTGTTCATCAGCGATGCCGTCGAGCGTGTGGCCGGCTACCCGGCGCGCGACTTCACCGGCAGCCCGCCGCGGCGCAGCTTCGGCGCCCTGATCCACGCCGCCGACCGCGCGCGCGTATCCGAAGCGATCGAGTCCGCGCTGGCCGAGGACCGCCCTTACCTGGTCGAATACCGCCTGCTGCATGCCGACGGCAGCACCCGCTGGCTGTGGGAGAACGGCACCGGCGTGCGCGACGACGCGGGCGTGCTGGCCTGGCTCGACGGCGTGATCCTCGACATCAGCGAGCGCCGCACCATGGAAGAAGCGCTGCGCGAGGCCAAGGAAGCGGCCGAGCAGGCCGCCGCCGCGCGCGCGACCTTCGTGGCCAACATGAGCCACGAGATCCGCACGCCGATGAATTCGATCCTCGGCTTTACCGACGTGCTGCTCGACGGCGAGCTGGCGCCGGAGCAGCGCCGCCACCTCGACACCGTGAGGAACGCCGGGCGCTCGCTGCTGCGCCTGCTGAACGAAATCCTCGATACCGCCAAGCTCGAAAAAGGCGCGGTCGAACTCGAGATCAACGACTTCAACCTGTTGTCGCTCATCGACGAACTGTCGTCGACCCTGGCGGCGAACGCCCGCGCCAAGGGCCTGCAGGTCGACATCCATTACGACCCGGCGCTGCCGACCAACCTGCGCGGCGACGAGCTGCGCATCCGCCAGGTCTTGACCAACCTGCTCGACAACGCGATCAAGTTCACGGCAAGCGGCAGCGTCACCCTGAGCGCCGGGCCCGAGGGCGGCCAGCTTCACTTCAGCGTGACCGACACCGGCATCGGCATCGCCCCGGATCGCCTGCAGGCGATCTTCGATCCGTTCACCCAGGCCGACGCCTCGATGACGCGGCGCTTCGGCGGCACCGGCCTGGGCACCACGATCAGCAAGCAGCTGGTCGAGCTGATGGGCGGCCGGATCTGGGCCGAGAGCACCGTCGGCGAAGGCACCACCTTTCACGTGCTGCTGCCGCTGCTGGTGGCGCACTTCGCGCCGCAACAGGCGCGCGTGCGCACCGCTTGCGCCCTGCCGCCGCTGCGCGTGCTGGTGGCCGACGACGTGCCCCAGAATCTTGAGCTGCTGCAGCTCCTGATGGCGCGCCGCGGCCACACGATGACGGCGGCGCCGGACGGCGCCGCCGTGGTCGAGATCGCCGCGCGCCAGGACTTCGACCTGGTCCTGATGGACTTCCAGATGCCGGTCCTCGACGGCCTGCGCGCCACGCGCCTGATCCGCGAACAGGCCGAAGCCGCCGGCCGCCCGCGGGTGCCGGTCATCGCGATGACGGCCAGCGTACTGCTTGAACACCGCCGCGCCGCCGCCGAAGCCGGGATGGACGGCTTCGCCTCGAAGCCGGTCGACTGGACCACGCTCTCCCACGAGATCGCCCGGGTGCTGGGTCTCGGCGCGGGTATTGCCGGCCCCGAGACGGGCCCTCTCCTCGACCGCCAGGTGCTGAACCGTCCGGGCGGCCTGCGCCGCTGGGGCGGCAACGAGGATGGCTACCGCGAGGCGCTCGAACACTTCCACAGCCAGCACGCGCTGCTGCCGCAGTTCCTGCGCGGCTTTGCCGAGGCAAGCGACTATCCGTCGCTGCGCATGCTGGCGCACAAGGCGCGCGGCGTGGCGGCCAACGTCGCCCTCGAACTGCTGGCCGACGCGCTGGCCGAACTCGAAGCCCTGGCCGAAGGCGACAAGGGCAGCGGGCTGGCCAGCCTGGCGCTGCTGCCGGAGGCGCTGGCCAAGGTCGATGCCGCCCACGAAGCGGCGCTCCTGATGATTCGCGCCGAGCGCCGGCCACAAGCGCCGACCCCGGCGTCGCTTGCGCCGGCCTACGATCTTGCGCGCGCACGCCGCGCCGGGCGCGTGCTGGCCGAGGCCCTCGGGCGCGGCGCGTTCGATGACGCCGCCCTGGCAGGCCTGGCCGCCGCGCTGGCCGGCCACCCGGTCGCCGTGCGCGTCACGCAAGTGCAGGCGGCGCTCGCCGATTTCGATTTCGACCTCGCCCAGCAGCAGCTCGACGCCGTGCTCGCCGCCCTCGGGCAGGATGACCCAACACCACAGGAAACGATGTAAATGAGTACGACCAGTAATCGCCCGCTGATCCTCGCGGTCGACGACGAGGCAAGCAACCTGCAGTTGCTGCGCCAGATCCTGCAAGACCACTACCGGCTGCTGTTCGCCAAGGACGGCGCGCGCGCGCTGGAACTGGCGCATAAAGAACACCCGGACCTGATCCTGCTCGACGTGATGATGCCGGGGATGAGCGGCTACGAAGTCTGCGCCGCCCTGAAAGCCAATCCGGCCACCGCCCCGATCCCCGTGATCTTCGTCACCGCCCTGAACGACACCGCCGACGAACTCGAAGGCTTCGAGGCAGGCGCGGTCGACTACATCACCAAGCCGGTCAGCCCGCCGGTGGTGCGCGCGCGCGTGCGCACCCACCTGTCGCTGGTGCGCATGGACGAACTGAAGGCCTCGCGCCTGGCGATCGTCCAGCGGCTCGGCCTGGCGGC
>JAQGLR010000352.1 GCA_028292765.1 Massilia sp.
TCGCCCGTTTCGCTACCTGCTGGCGCTGGCCTACGGCCTCGGCGCCGGCCTGGTGTGGAGCGGCCTGTGGGCCTTCGGCAACCGCCTGTTCGGGCGCCACGCGCGCCTCGGCCGGCACCTGTTCATCTTCGGCTGCGGTATCGCGGCATTGATGCTGTTCCGGCTGGTGACGAGCGCGGTCGGCTATGCCTGGTCGATCGAGGTGTTCACGCGCTACGGCTCGCACGTGGCGATCCTGCTGGTGGCGGGGATGGTGTATTTCCACCTGACGACGGTAAAACCCGAGCCGCGCAAGCGCTTTGCCATCATCTGCGCGGCGCTGGCGGTGCTCGGGTCGGGTTTGGTGCTCATCAGCAATGATCAGCGCAACGGCCGCCTTGCGGACGAGCTGTACATGTCGGTGCTGCTGCCCCCGGAAATGCGCGCCACACCGGACAGCAGCGTGGACGAATTCATGGAAGACGTGGCGGCCATGAAGGAAAAGCTCGACCGCGAGCGGCTGGAGAAAGAATGAAGCCGGGAGTGAAGGCGCCCTCACCGCCGGCCTGGCCATGCCGTCGCCTGGCCATGCCGTCGCCTGCCGCCCGGCGCGGGCATCAGATACCTTGCGCCGGGGTACGCCTCAGAAGCGTTTCAGATGCGCCTCGGATGCGCTTGAAATGCGCGTGCGATCAGGCGTGCGTGCCCTTGGAACCGGGGCTGCTGCTCTCGCCACGCCCGACATTGCCGCCCTGGATCGAGCCGCTTTGCGGCTGCCCCCCGCTCGCGCTTTGACCCGGGGTCGCGCTTTGCATGGTGGCGCCGGCGGCGCCGCCATTGCCTTGCCGGGCCTGCCCATTGCCGGTATGGATGCCACCGGCGAACGGGTCGGTGAAGCGCTGGATGCTCTCCTGCTGCTTGCGCATGCCGCGTTCGGTTTCCTCGGTCGCGGTGCGCGCCACTTCGTCGGCCAGCTGGCGCGCCGTGCGGGTGGTGTTCTGGACGTGCTGCTCGGTCACGCGGGTCAGTTCGACCTGGGCGTCAGCGGCCAGGCGCGAGATGTGTTGCTGGTAGGCGCGCAGCTTTTCAGCGGCCGGCTGGGCGCGCGATGCGGCCGCGCTCAGCACTTCGGTCTGGCGGTCGGCGGTAATCATTTGCTGGCTCGCCAGCGTGGTCTCTTCGAGCATGGTCTGCATCAGCTTGATGTTCAGCTCGCACATCTGCTGGAAGGACTGGAACAGCGACTTGGACATGTCGTTCATGAAGGCGGTTTGCGCATCCATGTGGGTGCGCACTGCTGGGGTAACCGATTGGGAGAATGGATACATGCGTTGCCTCGCTCATGGGTAATGGTTATAAGGATCGAGTCTGCCCGGCGCAGCACGGTGGTGTGCGCACACGGGAGCCCGCGGGGAAGGAACTTGCTCCCGTCTGACGGGAATGCCGCTTTCCGCGCGAAGCCTCAAGGCTAAGGCAGCAGGTCCTGACAGGTTTGCGCTAGATCAAAGGAGTGCGGTCAAGCAGAGCGATGGACAGTGGCATTGCATAGATGCGTGCCGAATGGAAATTTGCATGGGAAACCGGGTTACGGACGGCTTCCCGTGCGTTTTTCGGCCCGCATTTCGGCCCCGCCCGTTACCCGGCATGGCGCTCGACCCAGGCGCCGAAGCTGTCCACGAAAGTCTGCAGGAAGCCACGCAGCGACTCGTCGGCCAGCGCATCGCCCTCGAACTTCGAGGCGATGCCGCCGAGATAGGCTTCCGGCGCCGGCATGGCCGGCATGTTCAGGAAAGGCAGCATCTGGCGCAGGTGGTGATTCGCCCCGAAGCCGCCGAGCGCGCCCGGCGACTGGCTGACGATGGCGCAGGGCTTGCCGGTCCAGGCCGCCTTGCCATACGGGCGCGAGCCGACGTCGATCGCGTTCTTCAGGGCGCCCGGCACCGAGCGGTTGTATTCCGGGGTGACGAACAGGACGCCGTCGGCCGCGCGGATGCGGTCGCGGAAGGCGGTAAAGGCCTGCGGCGGCGAGGCGGTGTCATCGTCTTCGTTGTAGATCGGCAGGTCACGGATCTCGACGATCTCCATCTCCAGCTTGCCGGGCGCCATGTTCATCATTGCCTTGGCGACCTTGCGGCTGAACGAGTCCTGGCGCAGGCTGCCGACCACGATGGCGATTTTTCTGGTTGCCATTTCCGCGTTCGTTTCGTCTTCGATGATCAAGGCTCGATACTAACCATTCGGCCGCGCCCGGTGCGCACGCCACCCTGCCGAGTCAGATCCGGCCGCGTCGGAATGCCGCCAGGAATTTGCGCGCCTGCGCCGCGCTGAGCACGTGGACCGGGTCGCCATGCCAGGCAAACAGGAAAGGCTGGCCGCCCAGGCGGTCGGTCAGCTTGGCGTTCAGCAGGAAACGCGTGCCGGGCGGGTACTGTCCGGGGTCGCTCAGCGCGCGTGCGCACTGCACGCGCAGCGAGGGCGCATAGGCCTGCCCCGGCATCGGATGGATGCGCAGCTTGCCCGTGCGCGGGTCGGGCACCGAATGGACGGCCACTTCGCGGTAAGCCCAGGTGTCGCGCGCCATGTTCAGGCCTTGCTTGCGGGCAGCATGCCGGGGCGCACCACCGGCGCCTCGCGGATCGGCAGGTTGATGGCGGCAGCGGCCAGCGCCAGCGCAATGTCGGCGTACCACATCCAGCTGTAGTCGCCGAAGCGCACGAACGACAGGCCGCCCAGCCAGGCGCCGAAGAAGCCGCCGACCTGGTGCGACAGCAGGGTCAGGCCGAACAGGGTCGCCAGGTAGCGCGTGCCGAACAGTTTGCCCACCAGGCCCGCCGTCGGCGGCACGGTGGCGAGCCAGGTAAAGCCGAGCGCGGCGGCGAACACGTAAAAGGTCAGCGCCGTTTTCGGTGCCAGCAGGTAGACGGCGATGATGACGGCGCGGCTGGCGTACATCAGCGCCAGCAGGTTCTTCATGCGGTAGCGCACCGAGAGCGCCCCGGCCGCCAGGCTGCCGCCGATGTTGAACAGGCCGATCAGGCCGAGCGCTGTGCCGGCCACCCCGACCGGCAGGCCGCACAGCGCCACCTCGCCCGGCAGGTGGGTGACGAGGAAGGCGATATGGAAGCCGCAAGTGAAAAAGCCCGCATGCAGGAACAGGTAGCTGCGGTCGCGCAGCGCTTCGCGCAGCTGGGCTGTCAGGCTGATGCCGAGGATGGGTGCGGCGCCGGCGGCGGCAACGCTCGCGTGTTCCGCTTTTTTACCCTTCATCATCCAGGCCAGCGGAATGGTCAGCAAGGTGGTGGCGGCCATCGTCAGCATGGCAAGGATCCAGCCGGGACCGGCGATCAGGAACTGCATCAGCGGCGAAAACACGAACTGGCCGAACGAGCCGCCGGCATTGATGAAGCCCGATGCAAACGGGCGCCTGCCTGGGGGCAGGCGCTGGGCCGTGGCGCCGATCAGGATCGAAAAGCTGCCGGCGCCCGCGCCCGCGGCCGACAGCACGCCCATCGTCAGCAGCAGGCCCCATTCCGACTCCACGAAAGGCGTCGCCGCCAGGCCGCCCGCCAGCAGCAGCGCGCCCAGGACGATCACGCGCGCCGGGCCGTATTTGTCGGCGATCGCCCCGAACACGGGCTGCGAGGCGCCCCACATGAACTGGCCGACGGCCAGCGCGAAGCTGATCGTCGCCACGCCCAGGCCGGTGGCGGTATTCAGGGGCGAGAGGAACAGGCCGGTGGTGAGGCGCGCACCCATGGTGATCATCAGGATCGCGCTGGCGGCCAGGATCAGCAGCCAGGCGGCGCGCGGCGACATGTCGGTGTGGGTGCTCATCATCGTCCTGTTGGGTGCCGCGCATGGGCGCGGGCGAAGATGAGATTCTAGCAATGATGCGGCGGGGCTGCCGAAGCTGCGCTTTTCTCGGGGTGGAGCGCGTCCTCCTGAAAAAGAAAAGCCCGTGCGCCGCTTACGCCGCCTTGATCAGCAGCGCCACGGCTTCCGCCGCCATGCCCTCTTCCCGGCCCAGGTAGCCGAGCTTTTCGTTGGTCTTGGCCTTGACGTTCACCTGTTGCGGCGACACGCCCAGGTCTTCGGCGATGCGCGAGACCATGTGCGGGATGTGCGGCGCCATCTTCGGCTGCTGGGCGATGATGGTGGCGTCGACGTTGCCGATGGTGTAGCCGGTGGCGAGCACGCGGCTCGCCACTTCGCGCAACAAGGTGCGCGAATCGGCGCCTGCGAACATCGGGTCGGTGTCGGGGAAATGCTTGCCGATGTCGCCCAGGGCGGCTGCGCCCAGCAGCGCGTCGATGATCGCGTGCAGCAGGACGTCGGCGTCGGAGTGGCCGAACAGGCCGAGGCGGTGCGGAATGGTCACGCCGCCGACGATGAGCTTGCGGCCCTCGACGAGGCGGTGGCAGTCATAGCCGGTGCCGATACGAAACGGCGGGGTCGGGTTGTAGGATGCGAGTGCCATATTTTTTACAAATTACAGTAATTCCGGTTGGGCCGTGGCCAGGTACATTTCGGCGAGGCGCACGTCGCCCGGCATGGTGACCTTCATGTTGCGCGGATGGCCTTCGACCAGTTTCGGCGACAGGCCCAGGGCCTCGACGGCGCTGGCGTCGTCGGTGACCTGGCGCGGGTCGCGCGCCGAGTCGCTGGCCGCTGCCAGCGCGTCGCGCAGCAGGCGGTAGCGGAACATCTGCGGGGTCTGCGCCAGCCACATGCCTTCGCGCGAGACGGTGCCGACCTCGCCGGCAATGCTGCGCTTGACGGTATCGACCACCGGCAGCGCCAGCAACCCGCCGACCGGATGTTCGCCGGTGCTGGTGATGAGCTTTTCGATGAGCGCATCGTCGATGCCCGGGCGGGCGGCGTCATGCACGAGTACCCAGTCATTGTCGCGCAGCGTGCCGCCCAGGGCGGCCAGGCCATTGCGCACGGATTCCATCCGTGTTGCACCGCCGCAGCGGAGCACGGTCACGCCGTGGCTGGGTACGACGCTGTCGATGAACGGATCGTCGGCGCTGACCACCACATAGGTGTGCGCGATCAGGTCGCTGAACAGGAAGGCGTCGATGGCGTGGCGCAGCATCGGTTTGCCGCCGATCTTCAGGTATTGCTTCGGTCCGCTCGCGGCCATGCGCGCGCCGACGCCGGCTGCGGGGATGAGCGCGAAATATCGTGGAGCTTGGGAATTCATGTGTCTTTCTTACGTTTTGCCGGTCTGATAAGGGACTGTACCTCACCTGCGCAAACTTTGCCGAGACGCGCGTATTCCTGCGGCGTATCAATCGATGCCTGCAAACGCTCGACTTTCGCCATTTCGCGCTTGATGAAAGGCATCCAGCCACTGTCGATTTCGCGCTGCAACAAACTCCTGGCCTCGCCGCGTGGCGCATACAGCGGTTTGCCTTCGAAGCGGCGCCCCAGCGCCTCGCTGACGACCTTCTCCGCGCCGGGCAGGAAGCCGAGGTAGATATCGCGGTGGCGCAGCTCGTGCGCGAGGATTTCCCGGTACGCGCAGCTGCCGGGAGCAAACTCGCGCCCCACGTAGACGACGATCGGCAGGTAATGGAGTTTGACTTCGAGGCGCGGCGCCACGCATTCGTAGCCGGTCGCGGGGTCGGTCAGCATGCGCCCCTGGATGCCGACCGTCACGCGCGACTCGGTGCGGGTCAGGCCCAGCACATAGCTGCCGGGCGCGCGCCTGCCCTTCAGGGCGCTCAAGCCGTGGAAAGAATACCCATTATCGACGCGATAACCGTCCTGCTTCGTGGACATCACCGATACGCTTTTGCCGATGCTGTCCTCGCAGCGCGCCTCGAATGCCGTGCGCGCGCTCGCCGGTGCCAGGGTGCACAGGAGGAGCAGCGCGAACAGGGCTTTCATGACTCAGGCGGGCGACCAGGCCCCGGTGGTGATTTTTTCGAGCCAGAAGGCGCCGATGATGGTCTTCACGTCGGTGATTTCGCCACGCTTCACCATCTCCAGCAGCTCGGGGACGGTGGTCGTAAACGTTTCGAGGAATTCGCCGGCGTCGAGCTTCGGCGTACCGGCCACCAGTCCGCGCGCCAGGTAGATTTCGAGGTGCTCGTCCGAATAGGCAATCGCATTGTGGATGGTGCAGACGAACCGCCAGTCGCTGGCTGTGTAGCCCGTTTCCTCTTCCAGTTCGCGCCTGGCGCAGGCCAGGTGTTCTTCGCCCGGATCGATCTTCCCGGCCGGGAATTCGATGAAGACGCGGTCGTTCGGGTAACGGAACTGGCGCTCGAGCAGTACGCGGCCGTCGTCGAGCAGCGGCAGGATCACGACCGCGCCGGGATGGCGGATATATTCGCGGTGCGTGATGCTGCCGTCCGGCAGCTGGATGCGGTCGCGCGAGACTTTGAGGAACTTGCCCTCGTACGCCGTCTCGCCGTCGAGGCGGATTTCCTTCAAGTGCGAATCCATTGGACTCCCAGGGGTGAAGCTGCGTTTGAAAGTAAAAGTTTCAGCTGCGGCGTTTGCGCAGGTAGCGGAGAACAAATCCCGGAAACGCCAGCACGACGAACAGGCAGCCGGTGATCGCATAGAACTCCCAGCGCTGGGCAAACACGTTGCCGATGCGGGATTCAAGGAGCCAAGCTACTGCGCCGACGAGGAAGTATAGAACAAGGAGCTCGAGCAGGCGCGCCACGAATGGCTTCGAACGCGCCTGTCCGGTTTGCGTGGGCTTCAGGGGGATGAAACCGAACACGCGTTCGCTGGCAAACGGCAGGTTCGCCGCCGCAAGCGCGACGGCAATGACCAACCAGCTTGCCAACGACGTAGTCAACATAGATGCGCCATCAGGACCGCAGGGTCATCTGGATCGCCTGCAGGCAGGCGCCCAGCAGTGCGCCCGGGACCAGGCCCAGCACCACGACGGCCACGCCGTTCAGCGACAGCGCAACGCGCATGTCGGTTGGCGTGACGATCGGGCTGGTGTCGACCGCTTCGTCGAACCACATCGTCTTGACGACGCGCAGGTAGTAGAACGCGCCGATCAGCGAGAACATGACGGCGACCACGGCCAGCCAGACGGCGCCGGTGTTGGCGACGGCCTGCAGGACGGCCCACTTGGCCATGAAGCCCATCATCGGCGGCACGCCGGCCAGCGAGAACATCAGCACCGTCATGACCAGCGCGAACCACGGGCTGCGGCGGCCCAGGCCCTTGAAGTCGGCGATCTGCTCGGCCTCGAAGCCTGCGCGCGCCAGCATCATGATGATGCCGAAGCTGCCCAGCGTGGTGAGGACATAGGTGATCGACGAGTACATCGCCGCGCTGTAGGCCGCCGGCATGTTGCTCGCATCTTCCCCGGCGACGCCGGCCATCATGCCCAGCAGGACAAAGCCCATCTGCGCAATGGTCGAGTAAGCCAGCATGCGCTTGAGGTTGGTCTGGGCGATCGCGGTCAGGTTACCGATCGCCAGCGACAGCACGGCCAGCACCAGCAGCATCTGCTGCCAGTCGTAGGCCAGGCTCGGCAGCGCTTCGACCAGCAGGCGCATCAGCATGGCAAAGGCGGCCAGCTTCGGCGCGCCGCCCAGCAGCAGGGTCACTGCCGTTGGCGAACCCTGGTAGACGTCCGGCGCCCACATGTGGAAGGGCACGGCGCCCAGCTTGAAGGCCATGCCGGCCACCAGGAACACCAGGCCGAACACCAGGATGGCCTGGTCCGCGCCGCCGGCGGCGGTACGGGCGGCGATGTCGGTGAAGTTCAGCGAGCCGGTGGCGCCATAGATCATCGAGATACCGTAGAGCATGAAGCCCGAGGCCAGCGAACCGAGGATGAAGTATTTCATCGCCGCTTCGGTCGAGGTCGCATGATCGCGGCGCAGCGCCACCAGGGCGTACAGCGACAGCGACATCAGTTCCAGGCCGAGGTAGATCGACAGCATGTTATTGCCGGAGATCATGATCATCTGGCCCAGCAGCGAGAACAGCGCGAGCACGTAGAACTCGCCGCCCAGGTTACCGGACATCATGCCGCGCTCCCCTGCGTACTGGCGCGAATACACCAGCGTCATGCCGACCGCGAGGTAGGAGAACAGCTTGAGCAGGTGCGCCATCGGATCGGACACGAACATGTTGTTGAACGTGTAGACGGTGGCGCCGGTATTCATGTCGGCAAAGGTGATCAGCGCGCAGCCAACCAGCGTCGCCAGCGACAGCAGGTAGGTGATGTAACGCTTCGACTCCGACAAGAACATGTCGATCAGCAGGATCGCGGAGGCCGCGATCAGCAGGAAGATTTCGGCGTAGACGGGCACCAGGTTGGTGTCCATCGCCGTTGCTATCAGTGGGGTAGTCATGTCGTTCATATCGGTTTATTGAGGCAGTTTGCCGGCGGCGACGTGCGCGAGCAGGTCGGTCACCGAGGCCTGCATCGTATCGGTGAATGGCGCCGGGTACAGGCCCATCGCCAGCACGGCGATCGCCAGCACGGCAAGCATGAAGAACTCGCGCTTGTTGATGTCGGTGAGCTCGGCCACCTTTTTATTGGTGACGTCGCCAAACACAACGCGCTTGACCATCCACAGCGAGTACGCCGCGCCCAGGATCAGGGCGGTGGCGGCCAACAGGCCAACCCAGAAGTCGAACTTGACGGCGCCCAGGATGACCAGGAACTCGCCGACGAAGCCGGAGGTGGCCGGCAGGCCGGCATTGGCCATCGAGAACAGCACGAAGAACGCAGCGAACTTCGGCATGCGGTTGACGACCCCGCCGTAGTCGGCGATTTCGCGCGAGTGGACGCGGTCGTACAGCACGCCGATGCAGAGGAACATCGCGCCCGACACGAAGCCGTGCGAGATCGACTGCATGATACCGCCCTGCACGCCCATGTCGTTGAAGATGAA
>JAQGLR010000378.1 GCA_028292765.1 Massilia sp.
ATTGCGAGGCGATGCCGATGCGCCCGCCCTCGAGGCCCGACAAGGCGATTTTATAGCCCATGCCCTCTTCGCCAATCAGGTTGGCAGCGGGGATGCGGCAATTCTCGAACACGATCTGCGCCGTGTCCGACGAATGCTGGCCCATCTTCTGTTCGAGGCCGGCGACGATGTAGCCGGGGGCATTCGTCGGCACCCAGAAGGCGCTGATGCCTTTCTTGCCGGCCGCTTTATCGGTGACGGCCATGACGATGGCCACGTCGCCGTATTTGCCGCTGGTGATGAACTGCTTGGTGCCGTTGATGACGTATTCATCACCCGCATTTCCACTGACCTGGACGGCAGTCGTGCGCAGGGCGGCGGCGTCGCTGCCCGTGTGCGGCTCGGTCAGGGCAAAGGCGCCGAGCATGTCTCCCTGGGCCAGCGGGCGCAGCCACTGCTGCTTTTGTTCTTCGCTGGCGTACATCATGGCGATGCTGCACACCGGGCAGTTGTTGACCGAGATGATGGTCGAGGTGCCGCCGTCGCCGGCCGCGATTTCTTCCAGCACCAGCGCCAGCGACACGTAGTCGAGGCCCGCGCCGCCGTACTGCTCGGGCACGGCCACGCCAAAGGCGCCGAGGCCTGCCAGTTCCCTCAGTTCCGCTTTCGGAAAATAATGTTCCTTGTCCCAGCGGGCGGCGTTCGGCGCCAGGCGCTCCTGGGCATAGCTGCGCAGGGCGTCGCGGATCATCTGGTGTTCTTCGGTCAGGATCATGGTGTCTCGTGTGTGTTGTCGTGTGTTTGCCAGGGCCTACCAGGGGATGGGTGCGCCGTCGTGGTTCAGGAAAGCGCCGTTCGCATCAGGCTGCGCCTGCGCCAGCGTGGCGCGCAAATCGCGCACGCTCTGCCCGGCCGGGATATCGGCTGCGCTGCCGCCCATGTCGGTTTGCACCCAGCCGGGATGGAAGGCGATGCAGGTGGCGCCTGCCGGTCCGAAGGCGAGGGCCGTATCGCGCAGTACCGAATTCAGGGCGGCCTTGCTGGCGCGGTAGAGCGAGGCGTTCGGGTGGCTGCGCCCGCCAATCGAGCCCATGCGCGAGGACAGCACGCCGAGCTTGCCGCGCCTTGCCGCCACCAGCGGCGCGACCATCGGCAGCAGGCGCATCGCGGCCAGCACATTGGTGTGCATGACGGCGTCGAAGTCCTCCTGCGTGGGGAAGCCGTCATCGCGCGGGCCGTAGAGGCCGGCGACCAGCCAGGCGGCGTCGATGCTTTCGCCGTCGAGTTTCCAGCCGAGGGCGGCGACGGACTCAAGCCTGGTGACGTCGAGTTCGACCGGCTCGGCGCCCAGGCGGGCGAGTTCGTCGAGGTCGGCTTGCTTGCGGGCGGTGGCAATCACGCGCCAGCCGTCGGCGCGGTATTGGCGCGCCAGTTCGTGGCCGATGCCGCGCGAGGCGCCGATGATGAGTGCGGTGGGCATGGTGAGTCTCCTTTGTGTGCGCTAGTGCTTACACCATCTCGATCGCCATCGCCGTCGCCTCACCTCCGCCGATGCACAGCGACGCCACGCCGCGCTTGCCGCCGGTCTTTTTCAGGGCGCCCAGCAGGGTGACGATGATGCGCGCGCCCGAGGCGCCGATCGGGTGGCCCAGTGCGCAGGCGCCGCCGTGGATGTTGACCTTCTCGTGCGGGATGCCCAAGTCGCGCATGGCGGCCATCGGCACCGCGGCAAACGCCTCGTTGATCTCGTACAGGTCGACGTCGCCGGCCGTCCAGCCGGTCTTCTTGAACAGCTTGTGCATCGCGCCGATCGGGGCGGTCGTGAACAGGTTCGGTTCCTGCGCGTGGGTGGCGTGGCCGATGACGCGGGCGATCGGGGTCAGGCCCAGTTCCTTCGCCTTCGATTCGCGCATCATCACCAGCGCCGCGGCGCCGTCGTTGATCGACGACGACGACGCAGCCGTCACGGTGCCTTCCTTTTTGAAAGCGGGCCGCAAGGACGGGATCTTGTCGATCTTCGCCTTCAGCGGGCCTTCATCCTTTTCCACCAGCAGTTCGCCGGTACGGGTCGCCACCGACACCGGGGCGATTTCCCAGTCGAAGGAGCCATCGTTGTTGGCGGCCTGCGCGCGCTTGACCGAGGTAATCGCAAAATTGTCCTGCTCTTCGCGGGTGAACTGGTAAGTGGCCACGCACTCTTCGGCAAAGGTGCCCATCGAGCGGCCTTCGCCGGTTTTCTCGTTGCGCGAGTAGGCGTCCTCCAGACCGTCGTACATCATGTGGTCGAACATCGGGGCGTGGCCGATGCGGTAGCCGCCGCGTGCCTTCGGGATCAGGTAAGGGGCATTCGTCATCGACTCCATGCCGCCGGCGACGACGATGTCGGCGCTGCCGGCCACCAGCTGGTCATGGGCGAAGATCGCGGCCTGCATCGCCGAGCCGCACATTTTCGACAGGGTCACGGCGCCGGTCGACAGCGGCAGGCCGGCTTTGATCAGGGCCTGGCGCGCAGGCGCTTGCCCCTGGCCCGCCATCAGGCAGTTACCGAAGTACACGTGTTCGACCGATTGCGCATCGACGCCGGCGCGCTCGACGGCGGCCTTGATCGCCACCGCACCGAGGTCGCTCGCCGTTTTCGAGGAAAAATCGCCCTGGAACGCGCCCATCGGGGTACGGGCGGCGCCGACGATAACGACTGGATCATTCATTTGTAAGTCTCCAAATAGGGGTGAGCAAAAGGGGGAAGGCGGCCTTACGTAAGCAGCGCCGGGGTGGTGATCGGGTGTTGATAAAAACGGATGTGCTGCGGGTAGGGGAAGATGTCCTCCACCTCGCCGGCCAGGATGCGGTCCTTGTGCGCCTGCCACCAGGCGCGCGTGAGCAGTTCCGCATGCTGTTGCATGAAGTAGTGGCGAATCTTCTTATTTCCAAGCAGAAAACGACCGAACTGTTCGGGAAAGACGTCGTGTTTTCCAATCGGGTACCACGGTTCGGCCGACAATTCGTCTTCCTCGTTGCGCGCTTCCGGGATGTCGCGGAAGTTGCAGTCGGTGATGTATTCGATTTCGTCGTAATCGTAGAACACGACGCGGTTCTGGCGCGTGACGCCGAAGTTTTTATACAGCATGTCGCCGGGGAAGATGTTCGCGGCGACCAGGTCGCGGATCGCGTTGCCGTATTCGCGGATGCCGTGTTCGATCAGCGCGTCGTCGCCCGCCTTGTCCGCCTGCGCCAGGTACATGTTCAGCGGCACCATGCGGCGCTCGATGTACAGGTGCTTGACGATGATGCGCTCGCCCTCGATCTCGACCAGGGACGGCGCATGGTGCTGGAGTTCGGCTAATAACTCTTCGCTGAAACGCGCCAGCGGAAACGCCACGTCCGAGTATTCGAGCGTATCGGCCATCCTTCCGACGCGGTCGTGGTGTTTTACCAGCAGGTATTTTTCCTTGATCTGGCCGCGCGTCGTGTCCTTCGGCGGCGGATAAAAATCCTTGATCACCTTGAACACGTAGGGACAGGACGGCAGCTCGAACACCAGCATCACCAGGCCGCGGATGCCGGGCGCGACCTCGAAGCGGTCGGAGCTGTGCTTGAGGTGCTGCAGGTAATCGCGGTAGAACAGCGTCTTGCCCTGCTTTTGCAGGCCGAGCACGGTATAGAGCTCGCTGCGCGGCTTGCGCGGCAACAGGCTGCGCAGGAATTGCACATAGGCCGATGGCACTTCCATGTCGACTAAAAAATAGGCACGGGTGAACGAGAACAGCAGCGCGATCTGCTCGACCTCGGTGAGTACCGTGTCGAGCACGAGTTCGCCGCGGCGGTTGTGCAGCACCGGGATCACGAACGGGTATTCGCGCGCGCCATTCACGGCGCGGCCGACGATATAGGCGCCCTTGTTGCGGAAGAACAGGTTCGACAGCACGTGCAGTTGCTGGTTCGATTCCACCTTGTCGAGGCCGAATTCCTCGACCATGCGCGCCTCGACCAGGGCGACGTCGCGCTCGAGCGCGGCGAAGGGGGCCGCCAGCTGGAAATTGGTGACGATGCGTTTTAACGCGAAGCGCAGGCGGTCCGCCGCCGGATAGTAGACGCGGTAGGTCGGCAGCAATTCCTGGGTCTCGATGTACTCGGTCGAAATCACCGGGCGGACAAAGATGAAATCGTTGTGGTAGTAGGAGCGGTGCAGGATCTTGCAGCTGACCGAGTTGAAGAAGGTTTCGGCCAGTTCCGGCTGCTTGTGGCCCGAGAGCAGGCCGATGTAGTGCAGCTTGATTTCGCGCCAGACGCCATCGAGCAGTTCTTCCGGCGCGTATTCGCTTTCCAGCACGTCGACCGCTTCCTGCACGCGCTTGTCGTAGAAATCGATGCGTTCGCGGGCGGCAGCCTGGGCGGTGGACCAGTCGCCGCATTCGAAATGGCGGCGGGCGGCCTGGCTCGCTTCGCGGAACAGGCGGTAGTGCTTGTCGAAGCCATCGAGGATGGTGCGCGCGATGTCGAAGGCGATCTGGGAAGATAGCAGTTTAGGGAACGCAACTTGGGTCATCGTTCGTCTCGCGCTTCGTTATTGTCGGGTGGGCCGGGCCGCGAAAGGCACTCCGTACCCACCCGACGAATTACATCGTCTCGCCAAACAACTCACGGCCGATCAGCATGCGGCGGATCTCGCTCGTGCCGGCGCCGATTTCATACAGCTTGGCATCGCGCCACAGGCGGCCGACCGGGTATTCGTTGATGTAGCCATTGCCGCCCAGCGTCTGGATCGCTTCGCCCGCCATCCAGGTCGCCTTTTCGGCGCTGTACAGGATGGCGCCGGCGGCGTCCTTGCGCAGGGCGCGCACGGCGGCAGGGTTGTCGGCGCGGTCGCAGGCCTGGCCCACGGCGTAGACGTAGGCGCGGCAAGCCATCATGGTCGAGTACATGTCGGCAATTTTGCCCTGCATCAGCTGGAATTCGCCGATCGCCTGGCCGAACTGTTTTCTCTCGTGGATGTACGGCACGACGGAGTCCATGCAGGCCGACATGATGCCCAGCGGTCCGCCCGACAGCACCGTGCGCTCGAAGTCCAGGCCCGACATCAGCACGTTGACGCCCTTGCCGAGGCCGCCCAGCACGTTTTCGACCGGCACTTCGCAATCCTGGAACACCAGTTCGCCCGTGTGCGAGCCGCGCATGCCGAGCTTGTCGAGCTTTTGCGCGATCGAGAAACCCTTATACCCTTTTTCGATCAGGAAGGCGGTCATGCCGCGCGCACCAAGCTCCGGCTCGGTCTTCGCGTAGACCACCATCGTATCGGCGTCCGGGCCGTTGGTGATCCACATCTTGGTGCCGTTCAGCACGTAGCGGTCGCCGCGCAGCTCGGCGCGCAGCTTCATGCTGACCACGTCGGAGCCGGCGTTCGGCTCGGACATCGCCAGCGCGCCGACGTGCTCGCCCGAGATCAGCTTCGGCAGATACTTGCGTTTCTGTTCTTCGGTGCCGTTGCGCTTGATCTGGTTGACGCACAGGTTCGAGTGGGCGCCGTAGGACAGGCCGACCGAAGCGGACGCGCGCGAGATCTCTTCCATGGCGATGATGTGCGCCAGGTAGCCCATGTTGGCGCCGCCGTATTCCTCGCTGACCGTGATCCCGAGCAGGCCGAGTTCGCCCATCTTCTTCCACAGGTCCATCGGGAACTGGTCGGTGCGGTCGATTTCGGCAGCGCGCGGCGCGATTTCGGCGGCGGCGAACTGTTGGACTGCTTCGCGCAGCGCGGCGATGTCTTCGCCATGGTCAAAGGTCAAGCCTGGAAGATGCAGCATGTCGTCCTCTCGGTGAACGGGGTTATTTTGCACTTCCGAATCATACCCCCGAGTGACGTTAACGTAAACGTCAAGTAGCAAGCGGTGTTCGGTCGATGCGCGCAGGGTGGGGCGGCCGCGTCAGGCGGCGTTGCTGGTCGCGTCGTTTGTCAATTCCGGCTGGCCGTCCGCCAGCAGCTGCCGGCATTCTTCTTCGTGGGCGGAAATTTCTTCCAGCGCCATTTCGATGTCGGCGCGTTGCTGTTCGAGCGTCTCGCGCTGGTGCGCCAGCACGCCCAGGAAGCGGTTGATCTGGGCGGTCGTGTCCTTCGGCGACTCGTACATGTCGACGATACTCTTGATTTCCGACAGCGTCAGGCCGAGGCGCTTGCCGCGCAAGGTCAGCTTCAGGCGGGTCCGGTCGCGCGGGGTGTACACCCGGCTGCGTCCGCCCACGCCTTCGCGGCTCGGGCTGAGCAGCCCCTGGTCTTCGTAGAAACGGATGGCGCGTGCGGTGATGTCGAATTCGCGCGCCAGCTCGGCGATGGTATAGGTCGTGGCCATGAATGCAGGGTAAGAGTGGCAGATCGCGGAATCGCTTAGAATCTCTTTCGGGTATTTCCGTTTACGTCAACGTCAAACACATTGTAGCGCGCCCGCCTTGCCACGAATACGAAAGATTGTCCGACCATGAACCCGCTCGAGTCCCAGCTTGCCTATCCTTTCGCCGACGAGTTGCCCGCACCGGGCAGCGTACGCGAGGTCGCGCCCGGATTGAAATGGCTGCGCATGCCGCTGCCGTTCGCGCTCGATCACATCAACCTGTGGCTGCTCGATGACGAGCGCGAGGGCCGCACGGGCTTTTCCGTCATCGATTGCGGCGTGGCGACCGACCCGACCCGCGCCGCCTGGGAAAGCATTTTCGCCGGCGCCATGGCGGATGCACCGGTGCTGCGCGTGCTCGCCACCCATTGCCATCCGGACCACGTCGGCCTGTCGGGCTGGTTGTGCGAGCGCTTCGGGGCGCCGTTCTGGACAACAGCCGGCGAGTTTGGTTTCGCGCGCATGATGGCGGCCGCGCTGCCGGGCGTCGACGGTCCGTCGGCAATCCCGCACTTCGAGCGGCACGGCTTGACGGACCCGGTCATGCTCGAGCAGATGCGCAGCCGCCGCAATTACTATCCGTCGCTGGTCCCCAGCGTGCCCGAGGCCTATACCCGTCTCCAGGACGGCCAGACGATCAAGATCGGCCGGGCCACGAGAGGCCAGCTGGGCTGGCGCGTGATCACCGGCTTCGGCCATTCGCCCGAACATGCCTCGCTGTACTCGGAAGCGTTAAAGGTACTGATTTCCGGCGACATGGTGCTGCCGCGCATTTCCACGAATGTCTCGGTGTTTGCCGTCGAACCGGAAGGCAACCCGCTGCAGCAATACCTCGATTCGCTCGACAAGTTCGCCGGCCTGCCCGACGACACCCTGGTGCTGCCCTCGCACGGCCGCCCGTTCCGCGGCCTGCACACGCGCATCACCCAGTTGCGCGAGCACCATGTGGCGCGCCTGGCCGAGGTGCAGGAAGCCTGCCGCGAACCGCGCAGCGCGGTCGACATCGTGCCGATCATGTTCCGGCGCCAGCTCGACGCCCACCAGCTCGGTTTTGCCCTTGGCGAGGCACTCGCGCACCTGCACAAACTCTGGAATGATGGTATGTTGGAGCGCGTAACTGGCGTCGACGGGATCATTCGTTTCCAACTGATCTGACCGGCCAGAGCCGGATTTCTTGCAGGCTTCCCAAGCCTCTCCGGCCCCGACACAACGGCAAATCGGCCGGATGCGCGTGTTCAGCACGCGAACACCTAGATATTTCCCCTCAGATATAAGTACGATACGTTCGTACTTACTGGAAATTTTGTGGCATGATTCGCATCAAGCCGAAAAATCTCTTCAATTTCCACATCTTTGTTACGTAAAAGGCTGATTGAATGTCACAGTTGGTCTTTGGCGCCAAGGAACTGACATTTATGGTCGAGCGTGAAATAGTGACACTATGAACTCCACCAACGAACGTGAGAGCTTTAGCGAGCGTCTCCAACAAGCGCTAAAGAACGCCCATTATTCGCCGGACAGCCCGACTCGTCTGGCGCGCGAATTTAACATTCGCTTCGAAGGACGGCCGATCACCGTGCACGCAGCCCGCAAGTGGCTGGTGGGCGAGGCCATCCCGACCCAGGAAAAGCTGCGCATGATCGCCCAATGGCTGGGCGTGCCTGCCGACTGGCTGCGTTTCGGCGGTCCCGAGACGCCGGGCGAGCAGGGCGAAAATGCCAGCGCGCGTTTCGAATCGGCCGATGTCAAGCTGATCGCCGACCTGCAGCGCCTCGATGAACACCACCGCCAGCTGGCGCGCGAATTCATCCGGATGCTAGTACGGATCAACCACCCCGCCGCGCAAAAGTAAGCCATATCCTTCTTCGTACCTGCTTATCTGCTTACAAACTTTCTTCCGAATAAGGCGATACAAAACGCCGGCACTGGCGCATAATCATTTTGTCTCACAGCCGAGGATTGTGCCGCCAATGAAAAGCAACTACATGAACACCGCTCAGCTGAAGGAACTGATGACCGCGCCGCCGATGACGGCCGCTCAACATGCCGAGGTGATGCGCAAGCGCATTGCCCAGCGCAGGATGCTGGAGGAAGCAAGGGAGTTGAAGAAGGCAGATAACGACCACCACATGCAACGCTGAGCTTCGCGCCTTGCCCTGGGGGCTTTGTTAGGCGCTCTCAGGCGGTGTGCCCCGCATGCCGGGCCAGCGCGGGGCGGTGGCGTTGTCGATGCCGAGCAGGTCGAGCACGCGATCGAGCGTGTGGTCCACCATCTCGTCGATGCTTGCCGGGCGCTGGTAAAAGCTCGGCAGCGGCGGGAACACGATCCCGCCCATTTCCGTTACCGCCGTCATATTGCGCAGGTGCGCCAGGTTCAGCGGCGTTTCGCGCACCATCAATACCAGACGCCGGCGTTCCTTCAGGATCACGTCGGCCGCCCGCGCGACCAGGTTATCCGCCAGGCCATGGGCCACGGCGGCAAGGGTCTTCATCGAGCAGGGCGCGATCACCATGCCATCGGTCTGGAACGACCCGCTGGCGATCGACGCACCGATTTCACGGTTTTTATGCACGACGTGGGCCAGGGCCTCGACGTCGCGCCGCTGCATGCCGACTTCCTGGTGCAGCGTGAGGGAAGCGGCGTCCGAGACCACGAGGTGGGTCTCGACGCCGGGGACCAGCGCGAGCCGCTGCAGCAGCCGCACGCCGTAGAGCGCGCCGGTCGCGCCGGTGATGCCGACAACGATCCGTCGCGGACGCGTGCCGGCGCGGTGGCTGTCAGCCATTCTTCGGGAACATGGCCTGCAGTTCGCCCGACTCGTACATCTCGTTCATGATATCGGTGCCACCGATGAACTCGCCGTTCACGTACAGCTGCGGGACGGTTGGCCAGTTCGAGTAGTCCTTGATGCCCTGGCGAACGTCCGGATCGTCCAGCACGTTGACGGTGGCGATGTTATTCACGCCGCAGGCTTTCAGGATCTGGATGGCGCGGCCCGAAAAGCCGCACTGCGGAAACTGCGCAGTGCCCTTCATGAACAGCACCACGGGGGTGCTGGTCACGGTTTCCTTGATCCAGGTTTGTACGTCGCTCATGATGACCTCTCTAAAATTAATGCGTCCATTATAGGAAAAACCCGCG
>JAQGLR010000382.1 GCA_028292765.1 Massilia sp.
CCTGGCGTTCGACTGGCTCGAGGCGGAGCAGGTCGCGGCGCTGATGGCGCAAGGGTTCGTGTTCGAAGGAGGCGGGGCCCGCTTTGCCAGCCGCAAGCCGCGCCAGCCTCTGCCGCCGCCCCCAAGGCGGCACGCGGTCGTGATCGGCGCCGGCCTGGCCGGCTGCGCGGCGGCCGAACGCCTGTGCGCGCGCGGCTGGGAAGTCACGCTGGTCGAGCGCCATGCCGCGCCGGCCAGCGAGGCGTCGGGCAACCTGGCCGGCATCTTCATGCCGCTGCTCTCGAAGGACGACAACATCCCGACCCGGCTCACGCGCGCCGCCTACCTGTATGCGCTGCGCTACTGGGAAACGCTGGGCGGCATCGGGGGCACCAAGGGCGCGATCGAAGGAGAGGCCTGCGGCGTGATGCAGCTGGCGCGCGACGCCGAACACGCCGCGGCGTCGCGGGCGATTGCGTCCAGCGGACAGTACCCGCGGGAGTTCGCCGAGTGGCTGGAAGCGCCGCAGGCGCAGCTGCTGCTGGGCCTCCCGGCGCCCGAGGGCGCCTGGCTGTTTCGCCAGGGCGGCTGGGCGCGCCCAGGCAGCGTCTGCGAAGCGATGATCGCCGCCTGCGGCGCCCGGCTGACGACCCGTTTCGGCGTGGGCAGCGTCAGCCTGGCGCGCACTGGAGATACTGGCGCTGATGGCAAGGTCTGGGCGGTGCGCGATGCAGAAGGTAAAACGATCGCCCGCGCCGCTACCGTGGTGCTGGCCGGCGGCGCGGGCTCGGGCGGGCTGGCGCAAGCCGCGCGTTTGCCGCTGGCGGCGCTGCGCGGACAGGTCACGCACCTGGATGCGGGCACGGTGCCGGGCCTGCCCTTCGTGCTGTGCCGCGAAGCCTACCTGACCCCGGCGGCCGGCGGCATCGCCTGCGCCGGCGCCACCTACGACCTCGACGCCGATCCGCACTTGCGCGCGGCGAGCCAGGTCGAAAATATCGAACGCCTGCGCGCCCTGGTGTCCGACCCGGCGGCGGGCCTTGACGCCCCTTTGGCGGGGCGCGTCGGTTTTCGCAGCGTCGCGCCCGACCGGCTGCCGCTGGTCGGCGCGCTGCCCGATGTCGACGCCGCCGGCGGCACCGAACGCCTGCGCGACGTGCCGCGCCATCCCGGCCTGCACGGCCTGCTCGGTTACGCCTCGCGCGGCCTGATCTGGGCGCCGCTGTGCGCCGAGCTGCTCGCCGCGCGCCTCGAAAACGAACCGCTGCCGCTGGAGGTAAGCCTGGTCGACGCGCTCGATCCGGCGCGCTTTGTGTTGCGTGCACGCCGCAGCGGGCGCGGCCCCGCCTCGAGTGAAACAGATTAGGCAGGTCTGCGCTGGCGCAAAGCGTGCATCCCCGGCTACGCGCGTATAATTAACGCAAGGCAACTTTTTTGCGCCACTGGAGGGCGCCGTCGCATGGACGACACCCGACACTCGCCGGAACTGCTGATGTTCCTGGCCTCGACTGCCCACGACATGAAGAATTCGATCAGCGTCCTGTCCGGGACGCTGGAGCGGTTGCTGGGCGAGGGCGAGGGCGAAGCGCGCAGCGGGGCTCACCTGCAGATGGCGCAGATGCTGTACCAGACGCGCCGCCTGAACGACAGCCTGATGCAGCTGCTCGCGCTGTACAAGCAGGTCGGCACGCCCGCCTATCCGTTCGACGTGCAGCCGATCGAAGCGGGCGAGCTGGCCGCGCAGGTCGTGGCCCTCGGCCGGGTGCTGATCGATGCGCGCGGCATCACGCTCGACCTGGACGTCGAACCGGGCCTGATCTGGCACCTGGACGAAGACCTGGTCGTGGGCGTGGTGTCGCACGCCGTCAACAACGCCGTCCACTACACGCGCGACCGCATCCGCCTGGCGCTGCGCCGCAATGGCGACGAGCTGGAAATCCGCGTCGAGGACAATGGCGACGGCTACCCGCAGGCGCTGCTGAAGATGAACGATGATGCCGGCTACCCCGCCGCTGGCGGCGTAGCCGGCATCAACTTCCACACCAACAGCGCCGGCCTCGGGCTGTACTTCTCGCGCGAAGTCGCACGCATGCACCGCCACCGCGGCCGCGAAGGCAGCGTGCGCCTGGAAAACGGCGGCGCGCTCGGCGGCGGCTGCTTCATCCTGAATCTGCCATGACTATCGCTGAACTCCAGGCCCTCAAGGCCGAACCGATCGACTGGGCCGGCAAGAACTACCTGGTCGTGGACGACTTCGTCGGCGTGCGCCAGTTGCTGCGCGAGAGCCTGCGCAGCCTGGGCGGGCGCAACATCGACCAGGCCGCCAGCGGCGGCGAAGCGATCGCGCTGCTGGCACGAACGCGCTACGACGTGGTGCTGTGCGACTTCAACCTGGGCGATGGCAAGAACGGCCAGCAGGTGCTGGAAGAAGCGCGCCTGCGCAACCTGCTGCTGCCGTCGAGCATCTGGATGATGGTGTCGGCCGAGAAGAGCGTCGAATCGGTGATGGGCGCGGCCGAGCACCAGCCCGATGCCTACCTGATCAAGCCGATCACGGAGGGCGTGCTGCTGTCGCGCCTGAACCGCGTGTGGCACAAGAAGCAGGTGTTTCGCATGATCGACCAGGCCTATGCCGAGAAGGACTACCTGCGCGCGGCGCGCCTGTGCGACGAGGCGATCGAAAAAAACCGGGTGCACGAGATCGAGCTG
>JAQGLR010000385.1 GCA_028292765.1 Massilia sp.
CTTCGATCTGCAGCATCGTCTGTTCTTCGGCGTAGGCGGGCTTGGCATCCTTGTTCGGCACCCCGGCCCAGCTCGGCGCAAGGACCAGCAACAGCGCCAGCGCGCACAGCAGGGCCAGGATGGCGCGCGGGGCAATCAGGTTCGCTCTCATCGACATGGCTGGCTCCTAGGGATTGGCGCGGTTGTACTCGTTCTGCTGGTTGTTGCGGTTGACGATTGCCGCATTCCAGGAGAGCTTGTCGTTATGGAACAGGGTCTGGAAGTGGCGCGGATCTTTCTTGCCGGCATATTCTCCCTTGATCCAGGCCGGATGCTGTTCCACTTCGAGGCAGCCGGACAATGCCAGCGCCAGCGGCAAGGCCGCGATGAGTTTGAATGGTTTCATGTTGGCAGCTTTCCTGGCGTATTCTGGCTGTCACCAATTTTCTGGTTTTCGCGCGGCAGGTCGCCGCGCGCCCGGATCTCGCCGCCGCGCTTGGGCTGGCCATAGGCAATCTTCCAGCCCCACAATTCGGGACCGTAACCGCGCGTTTCGACACGCTGGCGGTAGATGTCGGCGATCAGGTTCGCGTCCCCGCCGAGCAGCGCCTTGGTGCCGCACATTTCGGCGCAGGCCGGCAGCTTGCCTTCGGCGATGCGGTTGCGGCCGTATTTCTTGAATTCGGCTTCCGAGGTGTCCGGTTCCGGTCCGCCGGCGCAGAAGGTGCACTTGTCCATCTTGCCGCGATGGTTGAACATCCCGGTCTCGGGGAACTGCGGGGCGCCGAACGGACAGGCGTAGTGGCAGTAGCCGCAGCCGATGCACTGGTCCTTGCTGTGCAGGACGATGCCGTCTTCGGTGTGGTAGATGCAATTGGTCGGGCATACCGCCAGGCAGGGGGCGTCGGTGCAGTGCATGCAGGCCACCGACACCGAGCGCTCGCCCGGCACGCCGTCGTTGATCGTGACGACGCGGCGGCGGTTCACGCCCCACGGCGTTTCGTGTTCGTTCTTGCATGCGGTAACGCAGCCGTTGCAGTCGATGCAGCGCTCGGTATCGCAGATGAATTTCATCCTTGCGGACATGGTCGTCTCCTGTTCAGGTCGTCAGGCGCGCACGAGGCGGCACAGCGATACCTTGGTTTCCTGCATCATCGTGACGGCGTCGTAGCCATAGGTCCAGCCGGTGTTGATGGCCTCGCCGCGCACCGTCGGCGCCCCGTCCTCCGGGTAATGCTTCTCGAGGTCTTCGCCCATCCACCAGCCGCCGAAGTGGAACGGCGCCCACACCATGCCCACGGGGACGCGCTCGGTGACCATCGCCATCATCTTCATGCGCGCGCCGGTCGGGGTTTCGACCCAGACGTACTCGCCGATCCGGGCGCCGATCTGGACCGCGTCCTGCGGATTGACTTCGACGAACATGTTCTGCTGCAGCTCGGCCAGCCACGGGTTGGAACGGGTTTCCTCGCCGCCGCCCTCGTACTCCACCAACCGGCCCGAGGTCATGATCATCGGGAAGTCTTTCGAGAAGTCAATGTCCTGCACCGACTTGTAGAGCGTCGGCAGGCGCAGGAAATTCGCCTTGTCGTCGTAGGTCGGGTACTTGGCGACCAGGTCGCGCCGCGGCGAAGCCAGCGGCTCGCGGTGGGTCGGGACCGGGTCGGGGAAGTTCCAGACGTTGGCGCGGGCGCGCGCATTGCCGAACGGCGCGCAGCCGTGGGCGATGACCACGCGGATGATGCCGCCGGACGGGTCGGTCTTCCAGTTCTTGCCTTCGGCCATGGCCTGTTCCTGGGGCGTGAGCTCGGCCCACCAGCCCAGTTTTTTCAGGAACACATGGTCGAATTCCGGATAGCCGGTATCGAGTTCGGACGCCTTGTTGGTCGAGCCGTCGGCCGCCAGCAGGGACTGGCCGTTGTGCTCGACGCCCCAGTTGGCGCGGAACGGCAGGCCGCCCTCGGCCACCGGCTTGCTCAGGTCGTACAGGATCGGGGTGCCCGGATGCTTCATTTCAGGCGTGCCCCAGCACGGCCACGGCAGGCCGTAATAGTCGCCCTTGCAGGGGCCGGACTCGGCGCGCATCGTGGTCGGATTGAAGGTGTGCTTGTTCTCCATGTGGAGTTTCAGGCGTTCCGGCGAGCAGCCCGTGTAGCCGATGGTCCAGCACGAACGGTTGATTTCGCGCAGGATGTCTTCGATGACCGGTTCGTTCATCACGACCTTGATGTTCTTGCACAGCTCGTTGTGGAAGCCGAACTTCTTCGCGAACAGGTACATGATCTCGTGGTCGGTCTTGCACTCGAACAGCGGCGCGATCACCCGCTCGCGCCACTGGATCGAGCGGTTCGACGAAGTGCACGAGCCCTGCGTTTCGAACTGCGAGGCCGCGGGCAGCAGGTAGACGCCGTCGGTGCGGCCGTGCATCGCCGCCGTCATGCTCGGGTAGGGGTCGACCACGACCAGCATGTCGAGCTTTTGCATGGCCGCCTTCATGTCCGGCAGGCGGGTCTGGCTATTCGGCGCGTGGCCCCAGTAGAACACGGCGCGCAGGTTGCTCGGCTGGTCGACGTACTGGTTCTGCTCGTTGACCGCGTCGAACCAGCGCGACACCGTGATGCCGGGCTTTTCCATCAGCTCCTTGGAAGCGAAGCGCGACAGGATCCAGTTGTAGTCCACCCCCCAGGCGTTCGCGAAGTGCTTCCACGAGCCTTCGGCCAGGCCGTAGTAGCCGGGCAGCGAGTCGCCGTTCGGGCCGACGTCGGTGGCGCCCTGGACGTTGTCGTGGCCGCGGTAGATGTTGGCGCCGCCGCCGGGAACGCCGATATTGCCCAGCGCCAGTTGCAGGATCGAGAGCGCGCGCACGTTGGCGGTGCCGACGTGGTGCTGGGTGATGCCCATGCACCAGACCACCGAGGACGGCTTGTTCTTGGCCAGCATCTCGGCAGCCATGCGCACCGAGGATTCCGGCACGCCGGTGACGTCCGAGACTTTATCGGGCGTCCATTTCGCCACTTCCTTGCGCACGTCGTCCATGCCGTAGGTACGCGCCGCGATGTATTCCTTGTCTTCCCAGCCGTTATTGAAGATGTGCCAGAGCATGCCCCAGACCAGCGGGATGTCGGTGCCGGGCCGCACGCGCACATAGTGGTGCGCGAAGCGCGCCGTACGGGTGAAGCGCGGGTCGACCACGATCATCTTCGCGCCGAGTTCCTTGGCGTGCAGGAAGTGCAGCATCGAGATCGGGTGCGCCTCGGCCGGGTTGGAACCGATGAACATCACGGCCTTGCTGTAGTGCAGGTCGTTGAACGAGTTCGTCATCGCGCCGTAGCCGAAGGTCTGGGCCACGCCCGCCACCGTCGTCGAGTGGCAGATGCGCGCCTGGTGATCGCAGTTGTTCGAGCCCCAGAAGGCGCTCCACTTGCGCAGCAGGTAGGCCTGCTCGTTGCTGTGCTTCGAGCTGCCGATGAGCATCAGCGCGTCGGGGCCGGCCTGCTGGCGCAGTTGC
This sequence comes from Massilia sp., assembly GCA_028292765.1. Classification (GTDB taxonomy): domain Bacteria; phylum Pseudomonadota; class Gammaproteobacteria; order Burkholderiales; family Burkholderiaceae_D; genus Telluria. The sequence goes on from JAQGLR010000385.1 coordinate 3,488, forward strand.
AAGAGCTTGTCGCCGATCTCGTTGATGGCCTGGTCCCAGGAGATGCGCGTGTACTTGCCATTGACCAGCTTCATCGGGTAGCGCAAGCGGTGCTCGCCGTGCCCATGCTCGCGCACCGACGCGCCCTTGGCGCAATGCGCGCCGAGGTTGATCGGCGAATCGAACGCGGTGTCCTGGCGTACCCAGACGCCGTTCTGCACCACCGCCTCGACCGAGCAGCCGACCGAGCAGTGGCTGTATACCGTGTGCTTGATTTCCGGCTTGCCCGCGTCCGGCGCGGCGGCGGGCTTGGCCTGCTGCGCCTGCGCGGTTTCCATCACACGC
>JAQGLR010000403.1 GCA_028292765.1 Massilia sp.
CCCTGCCCTTGCATTAAAATCGCGCCATGACAAATTCGACAAAGCAAGCACCCGCGCCCTCCAGCGCCGACAGCGCTGACGCGCCCGCGGATCAGCCCGATGAGCGCGAGCTGACGATCGCCGAGCAAATCGACGCGATGGCCGACCCCAGCTTCATGACCTCGCTGGCACGGGGCCTGGCGGTGGTGCAGGCCTTCAGCGATTCACGCAAACCCCAGACCATTGCCCAGATCAGCCTGAAGACCGGCATCCCGCGCGCCGCCGTGCGCCGCTGCCTGTACACGCTGCAGCAGCTCGGCTATGTGGACGCCGAACTGAACAACTTCTCGCTGCGCCCGAAGGTGCTCACGCTGGGTTATTCCTACCTGTCGTCCACGCCGCTGACCGTCTCCAGCCAGCCCTACCTGAACGCGATCAGCCGCGAGCTCGGCGAATCCTGCTCGCTCGCAGTGCTCGAGGTCGGCGAAGTGCTGTATGTGGCGCGCTCCGCGGCCTCGCGCGTGATGTCGGTCGCCCTGAACACGGGCAGCCGGTTGCCGGCCTACTGCACCTCGCTCGGCCGGGTGATGCTCGCGCACTTGCCGCCCGAGGCACTGAACGACTATTTCGCGCGCGTGAAACTGAGGCCCATGACCGACAAGACAGTGACAGGCCAGAAGCGCCTGCGCGAGATCCTGCTGGGTGTGCGCCAGGATGGCTACGCCATCAACGACGAGGAACTCGAACTGGGCCTGCGCTCGATCGCGGTACCCGTGCGTGGCGCTTCGGGCCAGGTGCTGGCCGCGCTCAACGTCGGCGCCCAGGCCGGCCGCGTCAGTGTCGAGCGCATGCGGGAAGAGTTCCTGCCCGTCTTGCAGCGAAGCGCGCAGGAACTCTCGGTGCTGCTGCCTTAAAAATGGTGGCGCAGGCCAACCATCACGCCGGTCTGGGCCAGGCCCACGCCAACGGTGCCGCCGGCATCGAGCGCAACCGCCGAGGCGCCATCGTTATCGATGCGGCCGATTGCCGTGTAGACAAAGGTGCGCTTCGACATTGCGTAGGTCAGGCGCGCGACCAGCATGTCCACATCCGATTCCGAGTTCTTCGTATCGCGGCGCGCGACCTGGGCGTCGACCGTAAAGGCGCCGATCGGATAGCTGGCGCCGAAGTAGTACAGGTTCGATTCGGTCTGGCCGCTGTTCTTCTGCGCCGGGGCCGGGCTGTCGCAGGCCGCCTGGCAGCACCTGGACGATGTGGCGATGCGTCGCTGCGGCGAATCCATCCGGATCATGACGGGGCTCGGCATGACCGAAACCTCGCCATCCTGCACCTTCGGCACCGGGCCGATCATCAAGGCAGGCTACGTCGGCGTGCCGGCGCCCGGCTGCAAGGTCAAGCTCGTTCCCGTGAACGGCAAGCTGGAAGCGCGCTTCCACGGGGCGCACGTGACGCCGGGCTACTGGCGGGCGCCGCACCTGACAGCCGAAGCTTTCGATGCCGACGGCTACTACTGCACCGGCGACGCCCTGCGCTTCGTGGACGAGGCGCACCCGGAACTGGGCTTCATGTTCGACGGGCGCATCGCCGAGGACTTCAAGCTCAGCTCCGGCACTTTTGTGAGCGTCGGGCCGCTGCGTGCCCGCGTCATCAGCCAGGGCGCGCCGTATGTGGAGGACGCGGTGGTCACGGGCCTGAACCAGCATGCGATCGGCCTGCTCGTCTTCCCGCGCATGGACAACTGCCTGCTGCTCTCGACGCTGCCAGCGGGGACGCCGGCGGCCGAGGTGCTGGCCAGCGAGCCGGTGCGCGCTTTCTTCAAGCGCCTGCTCGATGGTTTGAACGCGGACGCCAGCGGCATTACCGCGAAGTCCCCCTACATGCTGCGCACCTCGATGACGATGCAGCAGATGACCGGGCCGTTCGGCACCTGGACCGCACAAAACAAGATCAGCCGGGTCTATTCGCTGGTCTCCGACTACAGCACCGGGCACGACGCGGAAAGGCTCTTCGCCAAGGGCCTGACCGAGGCCGGCGGCAAGATCGTCGGCTCCTCGCGTACGCCGATGGCAAACCCGGACTACTCGCCGTTTGTCCAGCGCGTGAAGGATGAAAAGCCCGAAGCCCTGTTCTTCTTCGCGCCGGGCGTCGAAGACGGCATCGGCCTGCTCAAGGCCTTCAGCGACAAGGGGCTGGACAAAGCCGGCATCAGCTTCCTCGGCGTGGGCGACATGACGAGCGACTCGCCGACCCTGGAAGCGCTGGGCGACCGTGCGCTGGGGGCGGTGACGGTCCTGAACTACTCGACCGCGCTCGACAACGAGGCGAACCGGGTCTTCCTGAAAGCCTATGCGGACGCCAATCCGAACAGCAAGCCGCCTACTTTTGTGACTGTCGCCGCGTATGACACCATGGGCATGATCTACGAGACCATCAAACGCCTGAACGGCAAGGTCACCGGCGACGCAGCGGTCAAAGTGCTGTCGAACATGAAGTGGAACAGCCCGCGCGGACCGATCAGCATCGATCCGAAGACGCGCGACATCGTGCAGAACATGTACATCCGCGAAGTCAGGAAAGTCAACGGCAAGCTGGTCAACCATCCGATCGGCGTCCTCAAGGACGTCCGGCCCGACTAAGCGCTTTCGCCTCTTCCAACATGCAACAGGCGGCAAGCGCGCGCCCTTCCGAGGGCGGCGCAGGGACCGCCTCACCCTAAGGTTTTGTATTGATCTGTTTCCCAGCAGAGGAGTGCTTACGCATGAACACCCGACACATCGGCATCATCGCCGCCCTGGCCGCGCTCGGCCTGGCCGCTTGCAGCGACAACGACGACCCCGTCACCGCGCCAAGCCTGCCAGCCCCGCCTGTGCAGACGCTGGCGCAGTTACCGCAGCTGTCGCCGGCGGTCGGCGCCACCCTTGTCGCCTGCGCCGACCTCGCGACCCGCATCAGCTACCCCGATACCACCATTACTGCCGCCAATTCGATTGCCGCCGGCTCCCTCGCCAT
>JAQGLR010000419.1 GCA_028292765.1 Massilia sp.
AGCCGCGTGCGCGAATCGATCGCCCTCGAAGACCGCGCCCGCAACGACCTGGAAGCGACCCGCCGCAACGCCGCGCTGCAGGCCCGCCAGGCTTTCCTCGGCGTGAACAGCGGCCTGGCCCAGGTCAAGGCGCTGCAGGCCGCCGAAGTGTCGAGCCAGTCGGCGCTCGAATCGAACAAGCTGGGCTACCAGGTTGGCGTGCGCATCAACATCGACGTGCTCAACGCCCAGCGCCAGTTGTACTCGACCCGCACCGACCTGGCGCGCGCCCGCTACAACACCATCCTGAACGGCCTGCGCCTGAAGGCGGCCTCCGGCTCGCTGCGCGAGGCCGACCTGCTGCCGGTGAACAGCCTGCTGCAGAAGTAATTACGCTTGCGGGTGTACGGATGCAAATGAGTAACGGCGCCTTTTGGGCGCCGTTATTCATTGCAGCTGACGTTCAACGTACCGGCCGCAACAGGCCCAGTCCCTTGTTGGTGCGCACGGCAATCCCGCCATCGTCGGCCACCGCCAGCGCGCCCACCAGTTCCACGTCTTTCGGCAAGTTTTTCACCCGCGTGTTGAGGTCGACCGGGCCATAGCTGCTGCTCCAGGCGGTTGCACGTTGCGCGCCGGCGGCCGCGTCGAGTGAGGATCCGACCACGAGGCCGGTACTGTTGATGGCGACCGCATCCGAGAAGCGGCTGCCGCCCAGGGCGCCGAGGTCGTGCATCGCCGTGCCGTCGTGCAGGAAGGCGACCTGGCGGCCGTCCGGGTAGTAGACATAGCCCACGGTCTGCCCGGCGCCGTTGATGGCGCGTGCCTCCGACCCGAGCGCGCCCGCCGGCAGGCCGAGGTCGTGCATCGTGCCGGCTTCGTAGCGGAAGGCGCGCAGCACGCCCGCGGCATCGCGCGAATAGCCGACGACCTGGCCGGCGTCGTTGATGTCCTGGGCCAGCGAGTTCACGCTCAGCGAGCCCAGGTCCTGGATCGGTGCGCCGGTACGGGCATCGTAGATGAAGGCGTGGAACCAGGCATTGCCGGGGCCGTAGGCATAGCCGGCCACCTGCCCGGCCGAATTGATGGCGAGCGCATATGAACCGCTGCCCCCGAAAGTGCCGAGGTCGTGCATGGTCTTGCTGTCGTGGTAGAAGGCGTGCGTTTCGCCGCCCGAGGTTGCCGACCAGCCTGCCGCCTTGCCGCAGGTGCTGACGGCGAAGCCGAAGGATTCGACGCCACCCAATGTTCCCAGGTCGCGCAGGGCGCCGTCGTAATAAAAGGCGCGGGCCAGGTCGCCCTGCGCCTGCGCCCAGCCTGAAATCTGGCCGCAGCGGTTGATCGAGTAGGCTTGCGCATGGCGGCCGCCGAAGGTGCCCAGGTCGATGTTTTCCTTGCCGTTATAGTAGAAGGCGCGGACGTTGCCGGCGGCATCGCGCGAGGTGCCCGTGACGCGCGCGCTGGTGGCGATGCCGCGCCGGTCCACGTCGCCATAGGTGATGCCGGGCAGGCCGACCGGGGTGAAATCGTAGAGCGGGCCGAGCTCGACTGGCGGGGGAGGGGGCGGCGGCGGAGCGGGATGTCCACCCCCGCCGCCGCCCCCTCCACAAGCTGCGAGCAGTGCCGCCAGCGCGAACGCCGCGGTCGATGCCGCATGGCGCGGCTTGGTCAGGGAATGGGTAAAACGGGATGTGGACATGGCGCGCCTCCGTGGAAGAGTTGACGGGTTCAGTCTAGAACCGGGGGCGCGGAATCGTTCGCTTAAAGATGAGTTAACTTGGCGGCGGTCAAATGCATCGTTGACCGTCGGTAAGAACAGAATTTTTTCCGGAAAGAAAAACGGCGCCGGGGCGCCGTTGGTGGGGTGCTGGCCGTATCAGTTGCTCAGGCCGGCGCCGCTCGCGTTGTCCTTGCGCTGGATGAACTCGATCTTGTAGCCGTCCGGATCGGTGACGAACGCGATCACGGTGCTGCCGCCCTTGACCGGGCCCGGCTCGCGCGTGATGTTGCCGCCGGCTGCGCGCACGGCGTCGCAGGTGGCGTAGATGTCTTCGGCCGACAGGGCGATGTGGCCGTAGGCGGTGCCCATGTCGTAGCTGTCGACGCCGTAGTTGTAGGTCAGCTCGAGTTCGGCATGATCGGGATTGCTGCCGTAGCCGAGGAAGGCCAGCTTGTACTTGTATTCGGGATTGTCGCTGGTGCGCAGCAGTTTCATGCCGAGCACGTTCGTGTAGAAGTCGATCGAGCGCTGCAGGTCGCCGACGCGGAGCATGGTGTGCAGGAGGCGCATGGGTGTGGTCTTTCTGGTGAAATCGGAAACGGCAATTTTATGCGTTTGAGGCGATCCTTGCTCATCGGCAGTGCGACGGCTGGTTGAACGCGTGAGCGGCGAAGCCGCCCACCCTACGGCTTAGTTCTCGAGGCGCGAAGTCAGCGTGATCTCGGCGTTCAGCAGCTTCGACACCGGGCAGTTTTCCTTGGCCGTGTTGGCCGCCTTGTCGAAAGCTTCCTGGCTGGCGCCGGGGATCTTTGCCACCAGGTCGAGGTGCACGGCGGTGATCGAGAAGCCGCCCTCGACCTTTTCCATCGATACCGTGGCCGTGGTGCGCAGTTCCTGGGCGCTCAAGCCGGCCTGGCCGAGCTGGCCCGACAGCGCCATCGTGAAGCAGCCGGCATGGGCCGCGCCGATCAGTTCTTCCGGATTGGTGCCGGGGCCGTCTTCAAAACGGGTGTTGAAGCCGTACTGCGCATCCTTCAGCACGCCGCTGCCGGTCGAGACCGCGCCCTTGCCATCCTTCAGGCCGCCGCTCCAGACGGCGCTGCCGTTGCGTTTGATTGTCATGTCTTTCCTCTCAGCGGTTGTCGGTCGGCAGGGGCTCGACCGAGTCGTGATCGCGCATCGAACGATGGCGGTCGGGTTGCGGGTTGGCCTGGCCGGTGGCGCCTGGCGCCGGATCGACGGCTTCGCTGATGCCCGGCGTGTTGCGCGCGTCGGTATCGACCAGCCCTTGCGCCAGGTCTTCGGCGGCCTGCTTCATGATGCCGCGTGGTTCGGTGTCCTGGCCGTCGGGCGACTCGTCGCGCTCGTGCGGCTGGCGCTTGATGCCGTCGTTTTCGATCTTCGCATCGGTGTTGACGAAGCGATCTTTAGTTTCGGTAACCATACACTCTCTCCTGTGACTGTTGCATGAATCCTAACCGCTCGAACCGGGCAGGGTCGCGCAATTGGATGATGCTTTTTTGCAATTAACTGGATAACATGAGGGCTTCGCCATTCTTGCCGGACGACGCCTTGAAAAACGCCCTCGAACCGCAGCACGCCGCCACCCACTGCCCGAACTGCGGCACGCGCATCGCCGGCCAGTTCTGCCAGGGATGCGGGCAGCCGGCGCACCTGCACGTGCCGAGCGCGCGCGAATTCCTGCACGAGTTCATCGCGCACTATGTGGCCCTGGAGGGCAAGTTGTGGAAGTCGCTGGCGCTGCTGCTGTTCAGGCCGGGCCGCTTGACGCGCGACTACATCGAGGGCAAACGCGCGCGCTATGTCGAGCCGCTGCGCCTGTACCTGAGCTTCAGCATCATCTTCTTTGCGATTTTCAAGCTCGGCGGCGTCCAGTTCGGCAGTAACGAAGCGGATACCCGTCCGGCGCCACAGGCACAGGCGCCAGCGCAGCCCGAGGCAAATGCTCCTCCCGGGAGAAGGAAATATGCCGGCATGATGAGATTCGACGAGGGCGACGAGAACAGAGCGAAGAAATTCGCGGCGTCGATCCATCCGGTGCTGGGCAAGAAGGTCGAGAGCTTCATCGACCTGCAGGAGCGCGAGCGAGAGGCCACGCTCCTGCGTGCCCTCTCGAGTTACACGCCGTACGCCATCTTCCTGCTGATGCCGGTCTTCGCGGCCCTGCTCAAGCTGCTCTACCTCGGCTCGGGCCGGCGCTATGGCGAGCACCTGCTGTTCGCATTGCACACGAATGCCTTCGCCTTCCTGATACTGAGTTTGCTGTTGATCCTGCCGGACTTCATTCCCCTGCTCGGGGGCGCGCTCACGGTGTGGCTGGTGTTCTACCTGCCCACCGCGATGCGCAAGGTGTACGGGGGCAGCCGGCTGCTCACGGCCCTGCGCTGGATCGTCCTGCTGGCCATGCACCTGCTCTGTATCGTGCTGGCGATCGTTGCTGTCGGGGCCCTGGCCGTGATTGCCTGAACTTGCCCTTCCGCCCCCTGCGCATCTATACTGTGCTTTTGTACAGTATTTGATGCGCGGCCGGGTGGCAGGCACGGGGATTATCGGTTAATCTCCAGCGTGTCCGCCCATCCATCGCCGAGAGAATTATGCCCCTGACACCCGAATCGCAAACGACCATCGCGCTCGTGGTGCGGCAAAACACGGCCGGCATCGAAGAACCCGTCACCAAGATCCTGGCCTTCCTGCAGGCGGCCGGCCACCGCGTGGTGTTTGAAACCGACACCGCCGCCTACCTCGGCATCCCCGGCATCGAGGCGCTGACGGCCGGCGAAATCGGCGAGCGCGCCACGCTCGCCATCGTCATGGGCGGCGACGGCACCATGCTCGGCATCGCCCGCCAGCTGGCCAGGTACGACATTGCGCTGATCGGCATTAACCTCGGCCGGCTCGGTTTCATTACCGATATCCCGGTCGAGCGCATGCTGCCGGCGCTCGGCGAAATCCTGCAGGGTAAGGCCACCGTCGAAAAACGCACGCTGCTCGAAGGTCGCGTGATGCGCGCCGGCGAAATGATTTTCTGCGGCGCCGCCGTGAACGACGTGGTGGTGGCGCGCGGCAGCGGCGCCGGCATGGTCGAGCTGAAAGTGACCGTCGACGGCCACTTCATGTACAACCAGCGTTCGGACGGCCTGATCGTTTCCACGCCAACCGGTTCCACTGCCTACGCGCTGTCGGCCGGCGGGCCGCTGCTGCACCCGAGCCTGCAGGGCATCGTGCTGGTGCCGATCGCGCCGCATGCGCTGTCGAACCGGCCGATCGCGATTCCCGACACGAGCGAGATCGTGGTCGAGATCGTCAGCGGGCGCGACGTCTCGGTGAACTTCGACATGCAGACTTTCGCCAGCCTGCAGCATGGCGACGAAATCGTCATCTCGCGTTCGCCCAACACCATCACCTTCCTGCATCCGGAAGGCTGGAGTTACTACCACACGCTGCGCGAAAAGCTGCACTGGCACGAATATCCGTCGAACGACGGCAAGTTCAAATAACAATCTCCGGAGACCTGTTTTTTCATGCTGCGCACACTGACCATCCGCGACTTCGTCATCGTCGACGCCATCGAACTCGAATTCGCCCGTGGATTCTCGGTACTCACCGGCGAGACCGGGGCCGGCAAGTCGATCCTGATCGACGCCTTGCAGCTGGCCCTGGGCGGGCGCGGCGACGCCAGCATGGTGCGCGAGGGCGCGGCCAAGGCCGACATCACGGCCGACTTCGCCCTGACCGACGCAGCCACGGGCTGGCTCGAGCAGCACGAGTTCGCCCTGGAGGAGGGCGGGGCGCTGCTGCGCCGCGTGATCGACAACGCCGGCCGCTCGAAGGCCTACATCAACGGCATCGCCGCCACCGCCGGCCAGTTGCGCGAGCTGGGCGAGATGCTGGTCGACATCCACGGCCAGCACGCGCACCAGAGCTTGTTGAAATCCGATGCCCAGCGCGCATTGCTCGACAATCAAATTGCCATGCGCGATCCCGCTGCGGCTGCCGAAGCGCAGGAAGTGGCCGTCGCCTGGCGCGCCTGGCGCGCGCTGTCGCGCCAGCGCGAGGAGTACGAAACCAACGCGAAAAACGTGCTGATCGAGCGCGAGCGCCTCGAATGGCAGGTGGGCGAGCTCGACAAGCTGGCGCCGAAAGCCGGCGAGTGGACCGAGATCACCAACGAGCACAGCCGCCTGTCGCATGCGGCCAGCCTGATCGAGGGCGCGCAGGAAGCCCTTAACGCGATTTCGGAATCAGACCTGCCGATCCTGTCGCAACTGAGTTCGCTGAACACCAAGCTGGGTAAACTGGTCGACGTCGACGCCGAGCTGCAAACCGTACTCGACTGCATGGAGCCGGCCCGCATCCAGCTCCAGGAAGCCGTGTATGCGCTGAACAGTTACATCGACAAGGTCGAGCTCGACCCGGACCGCCTGCGCGAAGTCGACGCCCGCATGGACGCGCTGCACAGCGCCGCCCGCAAGTACCGCGTCACGCCGGAAGAACTGCATGAAGAGCATGCGGCGCAGGCGCTTAAACTGCGCCAGCTCGCCGATGCGAGCGACATGGAAGGCTTGAAGCGCCAGGAAGCGAAAGCGGAAGCCGCCTACCGCGAAGTGGCCGGGCGCCTCTCGAAGCGCCGCGCAGGCGCCGCCAAATCGCTGGGCGAGCAGGTGACGAATGCGATGCAGGAGCTGAGCATGGGCGGCGGACGCTTCGAGGTCGCGCTCAACCCCGGCGAACCGGGCGCGCATGGCCTCGAGCAGGTCGAATTTTTAGTCGCCGGCCACGCCGGCGTGGCGCCGCGTCCGCTGGCCAAGGTCGCCTCCGGCGGCGAACTGGCGCGCATCTCGCTCGCCATTTCCGTCATCACATCGAACGCCACCACGACGCCAACCCTGATCTTCGACGAGGTCGACAGCGGCATCGGCGGCGGCGTGGCCGAAGTCGTCGGACGCCTGTTGAAACGCCTCGGCCAGGAGCGGCAAGTGCTGTGCGTGACCCACCTGCCGCAGGTGGCGAGCCAGGCCAACCAGCACTTCCAGGTGGCCAAGGGCACGACCGGCGAGGGGCGCACGGTATCGCGCATCGAGGTGCTGAACAACCGGGCACGCGTGGAAGAAGTGGCGAGGATGCTGGGCGGGATCGAGATTACGGAGACGACGCGCAAGCATGCGCGGGAGTTGCTGGCGTCTTAAACGACTGATTGTCTGGAATATGCAAGAGTACAGCGTCATTGAACGCTTCAACAGAAGCATCACGAATTGCTGTAACGAGATGCCAACTCTGTCTATCGAGATGTATTATTAAAAAAATAACATGGCATCGAAAAAACCAAAGGCGAAAATTGCTGCGAAGCTGCCCAAAGTTACATACGTCTATTCAAAAAAGGCCGAGCCATATCAGAGAACCTTGCACCGTTTATGGAATAAGGGATTAATAGTCGACAACCGCAACGATGCCGAAAGCGCCATGAAGACTATTGGCTATTATCGGTTGTTGATTTACATGCGGCATTTCCAGAGTAAGCAAGCGCCTTGGAATTTTCTCCCAAGAACTAAGTTCAGCTTTATCGTTGCGGTTTATAATTTCGACAGAGAAATACGCCTTGTGACGCTAAATGCAATAGAAAAGCTAGAGGTTGCATTGCGGACCGCTATCATTAATCCGCTCGCTGAGCTTCACACGCCCCATTGGTATCTTGATACCTCGCACTTTGACGATGAGGTAAAACACCATGGCGTGATGGGCAAGATCATACAGGGCGCCGGTGTTAAAAAAGGCTTGGCCTTAACGCATTATTTTGATAGGTACCACGCGCCAGTGTTACCTCCTATCTGGCTGGTGTGCGAGAAGCTGACGTTTGGAGCTTTGTCACGTCTGTTCGAGGCCCTCAAAATAGATCGGCGTAAAATCGTTGCCCGTTATATTTGGTCGTATCCAGAGCATTTGCTTGTCTCATGGTTCCATTCCTTGGCCCACCTGCGTAATATTTGTGCGCACCAAGACAGACTCTGGAACAACCCGATTACGGCGTTTTCGCCTGAAACTCACCGGATGTATAGTGCGGAATTTGCCAATCCGACGAGTTTTTACAGCCGGGCTGTCGTCGTACAGCTTTTGTTGCGAGAGTTAGGCTTAGACAGTTGGTGGCGGGACAGTTTACTTGCCTTGTTCGCGTCGTGCACGCACGTCGATCCACGCACCCATCTCGGTTTTCCAGTTAGCTGGGACAGTAGGCCCGTATGGGCTTGACAGATGCTGAAGCTGGTTGACAGGTGCCGAGAGCTCAGTTATCATTGTAGATGACAACGCTGGGAGCGCCTCTCGCAGAAGCGAAACATCCTTAGCTAAAAGGCGCGCAAGCGCCTTTTTCTTTTTCGGAGCTGGTTTTTCCGATTGTGAAATCGCCCCCATCCCGTCGATTGCTTCGTCTCGCTGATTCAACTGCGGACGGCTTCTGGGCATGACTAAAGCGGAGCATCTACCGGGCGCGCCGTCACTCACCCATCTGCCACAATCTCCTTCCAACCAAAACAAGGAGGTTCGCATGAGCATCGAAAAAGTCCTGTACCGCGCCAAGGCCACGTCCCAGGGCGGCCGCGAGGGCAGTTCGCGCAGCGACAACGGCGTGCTGGACGTGAAGCTGACGACGCCGAAGGAACTGGGCGGCGGTGGCGATACCGGTACCAATCCCGAGCAACTGTTCGCGGCCGGCTATTCGGCCTGCTTCCTGGGTGCGCTGAAATTTGTCGCCGGCCAGCAGAAAGTCACGCTGCCGCAAGGCCTGACGGTGACCGGCGATGTCGGCATCGGCCAGATCCCGACCGGTTTTGGCATCGAGGTCGACCTGACGATCCACGGCCCCGGCATGGAGCAGCAGCAGTTGCAGACGCTGGTCGACAAGGCGCACGTCGTCTGCCCGTATTCGAATGCGACGCGCAACAACATCGACGTGCGCCTGAAGGTCACGACCTGATGGTGTGACGGCGGGCGGGCTAACCGTGGTGGCGGTGATACGCTATCACAGCAACAACATTGCCAAACAGCCGAGTTAGCTCGCCAATCGTAAATATCGGCTCGAAGGCTGTATCCGGCGCACATATAATGGAGGCCCTCGCCGCCTCCTGTTTGCCCATGCCTTTCCGAAAAGAACCAAGTCACACCCACGGTAGCATTGCCCAGAGCGCCATCGTCCTCGCCAACCTCGGTA
>JAQGLR010000220.1 GCA_028292765.1 Massilia sp.
TGACCTCGCCGATCGTGAAGTAGCGCTTCGCCGGAATCGGCGGCAGCGGTCGAGCGTGGGAATCGGCTTTGAGCACGCGGGGGTCCGTCCGTCGCTGGGCCAGCAGGCAGGAAGCGTCTACGCGGCCGCATCAAGCCGCGTCAGGCGGCTTCGCGTTCCTCGGGTGCTTCGCCTTCGACGATGGCCTTCAGCTTCTGGCTCGCGTGGAACGTCACCACGCGCCGCGCGGTGATCGGGATCGCCTCGCCGGTCTTCGGGTTGCGACCCGGCCGCTGCGGCTTGTCGCGCAACTGGAAGTTGCCGAAGCCCGACAGCTTGACGGCCTCGCCGCGCTCGAGCGCATTGCGGATCTCGTCGAAGAAAGTCTCGACCATGTCCTTGGCTTCGCGCTTGTTCAGCCCGACCTGCTCGAACAGCAGCTCGGCCAGCTCGGCCTTGGTGAGGGTCGGCAATTCCTGCTCGGCCTCCTTGCGGACCCGCGCCACCTGCATTGCGCGATGCAGGTCGGCAGCCAGGGCCTCCTGGAATACGGCCGAATCAACGTCGTTGTTATTAATTTTGAAGCCCTGCCTTCGATTTGGACATGTTTTGGACGGGTTTGAAACTTAGCCGCGCAATTTTGCGCTGTGTTTTTCTCTTGCGGCCTCAGCCACGGCAGCCATCACGGCCTCCACGGCATCGTCCTGCAAGGTCGATTGAGTATCTTGCAACCCAAAGCGGAAAGCAAGCGATTTTTCGTCCGCCTCGAGGCCCTTGCCGCGGTATTCATCAAACAAAACAATGGCTTGCACGATCTTGCCCAACGGGTGAGCAGCGAGGGCGGCGTGAAATGCATCGATCACGGCCTGGGCCGAAACCCCGGCCTTGACCACCAGCGCGAGGTCGCGCGTGGCGCCCGGGAACTTCGAAATCTCGGCATAGGCCGGGACCAGGCGTTCCTGGAGCGCGCCCGCATCGACCTCGAACAGCACCGGCGCCTGCGGCAGGTCGTACTTCTGCAGCCAGCGTGGATGCAGCTCGCCGATGAAGCCGACGGTGCGGCCATCGAGCTCGACGGTGGCGCAGCGGCCCGGGTGCAGCGCCGGGTGCTCGGCCTTGACGAAGCGTACCACACGCGGCGAAAACAGCGCTTCCAGGTCGGCTTTCACGTCGAAGTAGTCGACCGCGCGCCCAGGCTGGCCCCACTGCTCGTCGAATGCCGGGCCGTAGGCCATCGCGCCGACGCGCTTGGGCTGGTCGTAGCCGGCGACCGACAGCGGGCCGTCGGCAAGCTCGTTGTTGCGCCTGAAGACGGCGCCGACTTCGAACACGCGCACCCGGCCCGCCTTGCGGTTCAGGTTGTAGCGCACGTTGGCCAGCAGGCCGCCGATCAGCGAGGAGCGCATCACGCTCATCTGGCTGGCGATCGGGTTTTGCAGCTTGATCGGCTGGTCGTTGCCGGCGAAATCCTGCTCCCAGGCCGTTTCAACAAAACTCATGTTGACGACTTCCTGGTAGCCGAGGTCGGCCAGCACGTGGCGGATCGCGAACAGCGAACGCGTGTTTTCCGGCTCGATCAGCATCGCGCTCGGCGCGACCGGCGGATTGGCCGGGATGTTCTCGAAGCCGTACACGCGTGCGACTTCCTCGATCAGGTCTTCCTCGATCTCGATGTCGAAACGGTAGGACGGCGCGGTGACGGCGAACCTGCCACCAGCCACCTCGTCCGCCTCGTACGTGAACGGCAGGTGCAGGCGGGTGAAGATGTCGGCCACCATCTCGTCGGTGACCGGCACGCCGATGACTTTTTGCGCGCGCGCGGTGCGCAGCACGACTGGCTTGCGTTCCGGCAAGTTGGCGACCTGGTCGTCGACCGGGCCGACCCGCGTCGCCTCGGTCCCGCAGATCTGGACGATCAGCGCCGTGATGCGCTCGATGTGTTCGACGGTCGTGGCGTAGTCGACGCCGCGCTCGAAGCGGTGCGCAGCGTCGGTCGAGAAATTGTATTTGCGGGCGCGGCCCTGGATCGCGTTTGGCCACCAGAAGGCCGCTTCCAGGTAGATGTCGGTCGTGTCCAGCGTCACGGCGGTGGCGTCGCCACCCATGATGCCTGCAAGCGATTCGATTTCCTTGTCGTCGGCGATGACGCCGACCCATTCGTCGACCTCGACCGTATTGCCGTTCAGGAGCTTGAGCGTTTCGCCTTTCCTGCCCCAGCGCACGTCGATGCCGCCGTGGATTTTCGCCAGGTCGAACACGTGCGACGGACGGCCCACTTCGAGCATCACATAGTTCGAGATGTCGACCAGGGCCGACACCGAGCGCTGGCCCGAGCGCTCGAGGCGCTGCTTCATCCAGTCGGGCGTGCTTGCCTTCGCGTCCAGGCCGCGGATGACGCGGCCGGTGAAGCGGCCGCACAGGTCCGGCGCGGAGATTTTGGCCGGCAGGATTTCATCGAGCGTCACCGGCACCGGGACCGTCGTCGGCAGGTGCAGCGGGGTGCCGGTCAGGGCCGACACTTCGCGCGCCACGCCCAGCACCGACAGGCAGTCCGCCTTGTTCGGGGTCAGCTTGATGGTGAACTTCAGGTCGTCCAGGCCGAGGTAGTCGCGGATGCTGG
>JAQGLR010000467.1 GCA_028292765.1 Massilia sp.
CAGCGGCACCAGCGGCTCGATGGGCACCGGCGCCAGCGGGACCAGCGGCACCAGCGGCTCGATGGGCACCGGCGCCAGCGGCACCAGCGGCACCAGTGGCTCGATGGGCACCGGCGCCAGCGGCACCAGTGGTTCGATGGGCACCGGCGCCAGCGGGACCAGCGGCACGAGCGGCACGAGCGGCACGAGCGGCACGATGGACGGCGCCACCAGCGGCAGCAGCGGTGCGATGGGGACGGCGGGCGGCGCGAAGGGAGTCGGCAGCGGCAGCAGCGGCACCGGCGGCACTTCGGGCACCAGCGGCACGTCGGGCACCAGCGGTAGTTCCGGCACCTCGGGCACCAGCGGCACCTCGGGCACTACTGGTACCTCGGGCACCAGCACCGGTACCGGCGGCGGTACCGGCGGTCGCGGCTACTGATCTTGCGCTGGTTCCAGGCCCGCGTGTGGCGCGGGCAAAAAAACACCAGCCGAGGGCTGGTGTTTGCATTTGATACGCGGGTGCAGGCGTCGTGTTTCAAGCCGCGCCGGTCACACCTTGCGGACGAATTCCGATTTCAGGCTCATCGCCCCGAAGCCGTCGATCTTGCAGTCGATATCATGGTCGCCGTCGACGAGGCGGATATTCCTGACCTTCGTTCCCTGCTTGATGACGCCGCCGGAACCCTTCGGTTTCAGGTCCTTGATGACGGTCACGGTATCGCCGTCCTGCAGCAGCTTGCCGGCCGCGTCGCGGTACACGCGCGCCGTCTCGGCAGCGTGGCCGCCGGATTGCGTCGCCCCGGATTGCGCCGACCATTCATGGCCGCATTCGGGACAGGTCAATGTGCTGCCATCCGCATAGGTATAGGTGGAGTGGCAGGCGGGGCAGGGAGGCAGGGCGGTCATGGGAAGAATGTGATTCGAAAACGGCGAGTATAGCGCGCCGACCGGCGTACTTCGCCAGGCCGCGTGGCGCAAGGCCGGCTCCCTGGCGGGCGCAGGTGCTTTCGTGGCCGTGCCCGCTGCAGGACCTTGATCTTCCTGGCGGCGCTGGCCGAAGGTCCGGCCAGGGGACGCACTTCAGAGGCGACGACGGCGAAGCCGCGGCCCTGCTCGCCGGCGCACGCCGCAGGTCAGTGCAGCCAGGAGTTCACCGGCACCAGCGGCGGCGGCAGCTCCAGCTCGCCCAGCGCGTGGCGCAGGTCGATCTCGATGGTGCGGCAGATGGCGTCGAGCGGCAGGTCGTTTGGCGCCAGGCCGAACGGTTCCTCGATCTCGTCGCCCAGCGCGTCCAGGCCAAAGAAGGTGTACGCCACGATCGCCACCACGAGCGGGGTCAGGTAGCCGATCGTGTCGACCAGCCCGAAGGGCAGCAGGAAGCAGTACAGGTAGGCGGTGCGGTGCAGCAGCAGCGTGTACGAAAACGGGATCGGCGTGTTCCGGATGCGCTCGCAGCCGGCGCAGATGCCGACCATGGCCGAGACCGTGGCGTCGAGCGAGGCCGCCAGCATCGGATCGACGCGTCCTTCGTGCAGGCAGCGTCCGAGGTCGGCCCCCATGGCATGGGTCAGGAACACCGGCAGGTTCGGCGCCTGCCGTGCGCGCAGCCATTCGTCGCTTGCCAGCAGCGGCGACACGTCCGCGGCCGGGTCGCTGCCGCGCAGGTGGTGGCGCAGCGCGTGGGCGTAGGCCACCGTGCGGCGCACCATGCGCTCGCGGACGTCGCCGGCGCCAGGCGCGAAGACACGGCCCGGTTCGACCAGCGTCAGCCACTGGCGCGCCAGGTTGCGGCTCCTGAGTACGAGCTCTCCCCAGAGCTTGCGGCCTTCCCAGTAGCGGTCGTAGGCCGAATTGTTGCGAAAGCCGAGGAAAATCGCCAGCGGCAAACCCATCAGCGTGAAGGGAACCGCGGTGAGCGTGATTTTCTCGTGCCATACCTGCCCATGGCTGATGGTCACGAGGATGGCCAGCAGGGTGGTGACGAGCAGGCTGTTGCGGATGCTGGGCAGGATCGAGCCGCGCATCGTCAGGAACAGGCGCAGCCCGGACGGCCGCTCGCGCACGATCATGAGCGGTGCCGGCGCGCGCGCAGCCGCCGCTGGATGGTCGAGTAGCGCATGGGCGCACCCCTTCCTGGACAAGGACGACTGGTGACTGCCGGCGCAGCGGCGCAGCCGGCAAAAAAACGCCAACCGGCAGCGGTTGGCGTTACGGGACACATGCCTGGCCGAATTACTCCGACTTGGCCTGTTGCGCCTGCAGCTGTTCGCGTAGCTGGTTGGAGGCAACGTGGGTGTAATCCTTGTTGAACTCCGTCTTGATCAGCGGCATAAGGTGCGGATCGAAATTCATGCGCAGCGTGCCCAGGAACTGCGGCGAGGCCGACAGCACGATCTGGTCGAAGAGGCCTTCCTGGTGGGATTTCATCAGGAATTTCGAAATGTCCTTCGCAAACATTTCTGTTGCGCGCTCAACAGGCGTCTGGTTCGGCTCGTACTGCTTGTTCGGGGCCCCGGCGCCGGCGTTGTGCGCTGCGGCCACCCCTTGCGTGCCACCGATGTTGTGGCTGCTCTTGCCCGCAGCCGTCGGCCCCAGCCTGTCGGTCTCGGACTCGGCCGTGCGCAGGCGCGCGGCGCTATTGACCATGTCTTGCAGTTCCTGCAGTGGTTCTGCTGGATCGTTCTCGGAAAAGAACCTTGCCCGGCCGGCATTGGCCGTGATAATCCAGGTTGTTGGCATGCTACCCCCTGTCAATATAATGAATCGTGAATGATGTTCGATCCCGCCAGTTGCAGCCAGGCGGAGGATCGAGCGCAACAGCTATCGACCGGCGATCGCATACAGATGCGTGGGGGCGAGGGATACCGCCCGCCACCATAGCCGGGATGGACGCCGTCCTGGCGCCGATACCCGGGCAGAAACGGCGGTGCCCAATCAGCGCGACCCGGGGTATATATGCATGCCGATCGTCGCGTGAATTCAGTATAGCATCGGGGTATGGAAGCCCGACGCACGCGGGAATCAGGCAGTGCGCGCGGCCGTTTGCACCCTCCTGCGCGCCGGTTTTCGAGCCGGTTCGGCACAATGAAAAACGCAGGATCGAAGGCGTTTTCTGACTGCAGAACAGGAGATCGGATATGGCAAACGAGAAGCAAGAGACACAGCAGGTGACCCGCAGCGATACGCTGGCCGAGGGCGGCGCCCAGCCGGTGCAAGGCACGACCGGCACGGTCGGGGCCGACCTCGTCGGCGCCGCCGGCGGCACCGATGCGGCAGCCGGGGCGAAGATGGCCGGCAGCAGCGGTCCGGGCGGAGTGGGGCCGCGTGGCCAGGCCGACGCGGCGGGCGCTCCGGGCACGCCGGGCGGGACCATCGCCGGCAACGACATCAGTCCGGCCGCAGGCGCTGGCGCCGCGGGTGGTACCGGACTGGGAGAGGCCGCGTCTGCGGACGACACCCGCGCCGGTAGCGGCGGGCAGGGTGGCGGCCAGGGATGAAGCGCGCCCCATCCATTTCCGGACAGGGGAGGGCAGCATGCAGCGCACGCTGATCGTGCTGGGCCTGGCGATTGCCGCGATCGGCGTCGCCTGGCCCTGGCTGCGGCAGTTGCCGTTCGGGCGCCTGCCCGGCGACATCCACGTCGTGCGCGAGGGCTTCAGCTTCAATTTCCCGATCGTCACCTGCATTGTCGTTTCGGTGGTGATCAGCATCCTCCTCTGGCTGTTCCGGCGCTAGCGCCGTCGCCGGGACGAGGCAGGACGCCAGCCCGCGAGGCTGGCGTTTTTTTGCCTGCGAATGGTGCCGGCGACCCTTGGCAGGCTCTGCCTTTTGGATTAGCATCGTCCGGTTCACAACCATTCCAACACGGAGAAACCATGAAGCGTACCCTGTGCAGCAGTCTGATCGCGGGGCTGTTTGCCGTCGCCTCCCACGCCGGCGCGCATGAAGCAGCGCCAGCCGCTGGTGTCGCCGCACCTTCTTCCGCCGCTGCCGCCGCCTCCGGCGTCGATGTCGCGGCGATCGATGCCGGCGTGCGCGCACAGGACGACTTCTTCCGTTACAGCCAGGGCAAATGGCTGAAAGACGTCGAGATCCCGTCGGACCGTTCGAGCTGGGGCGCCTTCAACGTCGCCCAGGACAAGGTCGAGGGCCAGGTCCGCGCCATCATCGAAGGGGCGGCGGCGACAAAGGGCGCACGCGCCGTCGCCAAGGCGGGTTCGCAGGCGCAGAAGATGGGCGACTACTACACCAGCTACATCGACGAGGCGCGCCGCAACGCGCTGGGCCTGGCGCCGCTCAAGAAGGAACTGGCGCGCATCGCGGCAGTGAAGGACAAACAGGGCATCGCCGCCCTGGCGGCGCACTTTTCGCGCATCGGCGCCGGCGCGCCGCTCGACATGTACGTCGGCCAGGACAACCGCGATTCGACCCGCCTCGTCGTCGGCATCAGCCAGTCGGGGCTGGGCCTGCCGAACCGCGATTACTACTTGCAGGATGACGCGCGCCTGAAAGACATCGCCGCCAAGTACCAGGCCCACATCGAAAAGATGCTGGCGCTGGCCGGCCACACGGACGCCGCAGCCAAGGCCGCGCAGATCGTGGCCCTGGAAACGGAAATCGCGCGCGTGCAGTGGAGCGCCGTCGAAAACCGCGACCCGGTCAAGCGCTACAACAAGCTCTCGTTCGCGCAGCTGAAGGACCTGATGCCGGGCTTCGACTGGAGCGCCTTTACGAAGGGCACAGGCGTGCACGGCAAGGTCGACTCGCTCATCGTCAACCAGCCGAGCTACCTGGCCGGCCTGGACAAGCTCATCGCCGGCACGCCGCTCGAGGCCTGGAAATCGTATTTCGAATTCCGCCTGCTCAGCAGATACGCGCCCTACCTGTCGCAGCCGTTTGTCGACGAGAGCTTCGCCTTCCGCGGCGCCGTGCTGTCGGGCGCCAAGGAAAACCGGGCGATCGAGAAGCTGGCGATTGCCCAGGTCAACCGCGACCTGAGCGAAATCGTCGGCAAGGTCTATGTCGACAAGCACTTCCCGGCCGAGCGCAAGCAGCAGGTCGAAGCGATGGTGAAGAATTTCGTCATCGCCTTCCGCGAAGGCATCCAGACGCTCGACTGGATGAGCGAGGACACCAAGAAGCAGGCGCAGCTCAAGCTGTCGAAAATGAAGGCGAAGATCGGCTACCCGGACAAGTGGCGCGATTACTCGTCCTTGAAGATCGAACGGGGCGACCTGGTCGGCAACGTGATGCGTTCGCGCGAATTCTCCCACCAGTACAGCATCGCCAAGCTGGGCAAACCGGTCGACCGCGCCGCCTGGAGCATGTCGCCGCAGACCGTCAACGCCTACTACAGCCCGACCCTGAACGAAGTCGTGTTCCCGGCCGCGCGCCTGCAGTACCCGCTGTACGACGCCGGCGCGGAACCGGCCGTCAACTACGGTTCGGTCGGCATTTCGATCGGCCACGAGATCAGCCACGCGTTCGACGACAAGGGCTCGCAGTTCGACGGCGACGGCAACCTGCGCAACTGGTGGACGAAAGAAGACGCGGAAAAATTCGCCGCGCGCGGCAAGGTGCTGGTGGCGCAGTACGGCGCCTACAGCCCGCTGGCCGGCTACACCGTGAATGGCGAACTGACGCTGGGCGAAAACATCGCCGACAACGCCGGCGCCATCATGGCCACCCGCGCCTACAAGATCTACCTGGCCGGGAAACCCGCGCCGGTCATCGACGGCTTCACCGCCGAGCAGCGCCTGTTCATGGGCCTGGCCCAGGCCCGGCGCGGCAAGGCACGCGACGCCGCCCTGATCTCGCAAGTGAAGTCCGACCCGCACTCGCCGTCCGAATTCCGCGTCAACGGCAGCATGCGCAACCACCCGGGCTTCTACGAAGTCTACGGTGTGAAGCCGGGCGACAAGATGTACCTGGCGCCGGACCAGCGCGTCATTTTCTGGTAAGGCAGGTGTAGCGTGGACGGCTTCGCCGTCCACGCCATTCCGGGTTCAGCGCGGCAGCCCGAACACCTGGGTCCAGTAAGCGTAGCCCGGCATCTTTGTCCGCCTGATGTCGTAGCCCGCACCCATCTCGGTGAATGTCGGGTTCATCAGGTTGGCGCAGTGGCCGGGGCTCTCGATCCAGCCGGCCACCGTTTCCTGGGCCGAGGTGTGGCCAGCCGCGATGTTTTCCCCGATCATGCGCCAGCGGTAGCCTGCGCGCGCCGCGCGCGTTCCCACGACGCTGCCATCCGTCCCCGTATGCGCGAAATGGCGGTGCGTCGCCATGTCGCGGCTGTGCGCCAGTGCGGCGGCCGCGAGCGCGCTGTTCCAGGCCACGGGATCCGCCGCGCGGAAGGACTGCGTGCCGCAGTTGCGCGGCGTGGCGCGCGCCAGGTTTACGGCCTCGAGGATCTGGCGGCCCGCCGCCTCCTGTCCGGGCAGCGCCAGCGGCGTCATTGGCCGTGCCAGCACGATCGTCCATTCCTCGCCGCGGCGGGTGGCGCCGATCTCGGTGACCCCGGCATTGAGCAGCGCGCGGCAGTAGGGCTGGCGGATCACGTCCATCACGGCCGCGGCGTCAACGGCCCCGCCGACATGGATGATCTCGGAATGGGCTGCTTGATAGCCGGTTCTTTCAAGCTCCGATTCGGGAAAGGCGCCGGCGCCGATGCGCACCCGCGCCAGCGCTGCGTTCGCACGCAGGGCGGGCGCCGGCGCGGGACGGCGTCCTTCGCAGTTCGCGGGCGCCGCGCGGTAGTCGTTGATCAGGGCGACGAGGCGGGTGTCGGGCTGCGCATGGGCCGCGCCCGGCAACAATGTGGCAAGCGTGGCAAGCGCGATGGCGCAGGCGGGAGTGGAACGAAACATCGGCGTCACGGTTCGGTAAGGCGGTTGGTCTGGCAGCTTGGTCTGGTAACAGCATACCCCAGCCCGCTTTCCTGCGGCGTGCCCGGCCATCGCGCATAAGCGCCGCTCAAGACTCGGCGGCGAAGCCTGCGCCTGCCCCGAAGCTGCGGAGCGCGTTGCCATCGCCGTCCTGGCTGGCCAGCATCGGCGAGATGTCCGGGTCGCGCGAGAACTCGTCGGCGAAGAAGGAGACGAAGTGCCCGATCTTGAGCGACGGCCGGCGCGCCGGCTGGAACACGACGTTCAGCGGCAGCGGCGGCAGCCGGTAGCGCGTCAGGATCGGCTTCACGCGTCCGGCGCGGATATCGTCGCCGTACACCCATTGCGGCGTGTAGCAGATGCCGAGACCCTCGACCACGGCCTGGCGGATCGCCTCCGAACTGTTCGACTGCAGGTGGCCGTTGACGTGCACCGTGTGGTGCGCGCCGTCTTCATCCTGGAAGTTCCACTCGTTGAGGTTGGCGAGGCCCGTGTAGACGATGCACTGGTGCCCGCGCAGTTCATTCGGGTGCTGCGGTTCGCCGTGCTGCGCAAGATAGCCGGGCGCGGCGAGGGCGGCGCGGTGGGCGGTGCCGATGCGGCGCGCGATCAGCCGGCTGTCCTTCAGTTCTCCCACGCGGAAGGCGACGTCGATGCCGCCGACGACCAGGTCGACAAAACTGTCGTCGAGCTGCAGGTCGATTTTCAGTTTCGGGTAGCGCGCGAAAAATGCTCCCAGGCGCGGCACGATGTGCAGGCGCCCGAACGCGACCGGCGCGGCCACGCGCAGCACGCCCGAGATCTCGTTTTCGGTGCGCTGGATCTCGACCCGCGCTTCCTCCAGCGTGTCGAGCACCTGGCGGCAGCGCTCGTAGTAGCGCTTGCCCGCTTCGGTCAGCGCATGGCTGCGCGTCGAGCGCACCAGCAGTTTGGCGCCGAGCAGGGTCTCGAGCGCCTGCACCTGCTTGCTGATGCTGGACTGGGTGCTGCGCTCCTCGCGCGCGACGGCCGAGAAGTTGCCGGTCTCGACTACCCGGACAAAGGTTTCCATCAATTGCAGGCGATCCATTTGCGCTCCTACCTATTCCTGTCAGGAATAGATCATATCATTCGTACGGTCTACCCATCTGCGCCAGGAATACTCATACTGTCAATTGTCGTGGCCGCCGGCGATTGCCCCCATGGGGTTCAGCGACCGGCGGCCCCCAATCAGCAACTTTATGGAAATGGACCCGCACATGACCCAGAAACTGTTTCAACCCACCCGCATCGGCGATATTGAAGTGGCGAACCGTGTCGTGATGGCCCCCTTGACCCGCAGCCGCGCCGACGAGCCGGCCGGCGACGTGCCGGGCAGCGCCATGAATATCGAATATTATCGCCAGCGCAGCAACGCCGGCCTGATCATCAGCGAAGGCACCCAGGTCTCGCCAGTCGGCAAGGGCTACATGGCCACGCCCGGCATTTATTCCGACGCCCAGGTGGAAGGCTGGAAGCCGATCACCCAGGCCGTGCACGAAGCCGGTTCGAAGATCGTCGCCCAGATCTGGCACGTCGGCCGCGTGACGCACCCGAACCTGACCGGCGGCGTGCAGCCGATCGCCCCGTCGGCCGTGGCGCCGAAAGTGGTGGCCTACACCCGCGCCGGCAAGGTCGACGCGCTCGAGCCGCGCGCGCTGGCGCTGGAAGAAATCAAGGACATCGTCGACGAATACCGCCGCGGCGCCGCGAATGCCATCCGCGCCGGTTTCGACGGCATCGAACTGCACGGCGCCAACGGCTACCTGATCGACCAGTTCCTGCGCGACGGCGCCAACAAGCGCACCGACGAATATGGCGGCTCGATCGAAAACCGCTGCCGCTTCGCCCTCGAAGTGGTGGACGCCGTGGTGGCCGAAATCGGCGCCGGCCGTGTGGGCATCCGCCTGTCCCCGGTGACCCCGGCCAACGACCTGTCGGACACCGACCCGCAAGCCGTGTTCGCTTACCTGATCGAGGAACTGAACCAGCGCGGCATCGCCTTCATTCACTTCATCGAAGGCGCGACCGGCGGTCCGCGCGACGTGCCGGGCTTCGACTTCGCATGGGCACGCCAGGCGTACAAGGGCACGTACATCGCCAACAACGGGTATACCCGTGAGATGGCGATCGACGCGGTCGAATCCGGCCAGGCCGATGCGGTGGCCTTTGGCCGCCTCTACATCGCCAACCCGGACCTGGTGCAGCGCCTGCAGCAGGACGCGCCGCTGAACGTGCCGGACCCGCTGACCTTTTACAGCCATGGCGAAGAGGGTTACATCGATTACCCGGCGCTGGACCAGGCAGCGTAAGCGCCTGATAGGTAAACGCAAAACGCCAACCCGAGGGTTGGCGTTTTTTTTGGTGCGATGCCGCTTGCCGGGCCTGCGTCAGTTCGAAGCGCCCGCCACCGCGGCGGTCGCTGCCGGCGCCGGCAGGGCGGTGGCCGTCGCGTCGTTGATGCCGTCATTCATTTTGATCTGCAGCAGGGCAGGGTAATCGTAGGCCGCGCCGGAAGCGATGTCGACACCGGCACCAATCGCACCGCCGAAAATGATATTACCGGCCAACATCGGCTTGGTCGAGGATTTGAACGACGCGGTCGTGGTCGGCAGACCCGACTTGTCGCAGGTGACGACCATGTCGCCTTACGCGCGGTGTACCGTGACGGTGCCCGGCGTGGTGAGGTAGTACACGCCCTTGTCGTTCTGCAGCTTGCAGCTCGCGCCGCTGACGCTGCCGGCCGCCGCGCGGGTTTCCACGGACACGACCTGGTTGGTGCCGTTCACGATCGACGCACAGCCGGTCAGGCCAGCGAATGCCAGCACGGCGCCCAGGCCGACGCTCGCGCGGATAATGCTCTTGGTGCTCATTTCCGACTCCCAGGTTATGCCAGACTGTGCCGGCTAATTCTTGTCGGAAAACTATTCCACAGAAAAATACCAACCATCGTAAATATTTACGTGAGGGAAGTCCTGGGAGGAGCCGTGCTTTTCTATTGGGCGGGCGATGCCGCCCTTCGCTTAGTTCGCGCCGGCCTTTGCAGGCGCCGTTGCCGTCGCGTCCGTGCTGCCGTCATTCATCATGACGCGCATCAGGGCGGGATAAGCGTAGGCTGCGCCGGAGGCGACGTCGACCATGGCGCCGATCGGGAACAGGATGTTCCCGGCCACGGTGTACCCGGTCTTCGATTTGAAGCGCACGATGCTCGTTGGCAGGCCCGGTTTGTCGCAGGTGACGGTCAAGTCGCCATAGTCGCGAAACACGCGCAGGCTGCCGGGCGTGGTGATGTAATAAAACCCCTTTTTGTTCTGCAGCTTGCAGTTCGCGCCGCTGACCGCGCCAGCCGGGGAGTAGGTTTCCACGGAGACGACCTGCTCGTCGCCAGTCGTGACGGACGCACAGCCGGTCATGCCGGCCAGTGCCAGCACGCCGCCCAGATGGCGTGCTGCGCGAATGATGTTCCTGGTGCTCATTGTCTATCCTTGTCGTGATGCCGAGGCTCTTGTCAGCCAGGCATTTCTATAACTATTGCTAGAAAATCATTGCACGAAATATATCAGCAAACGCGTCCGGTACAGCACCCGCTTGCCATGCACGATGACCACATTCGCGATAACTTCGCGCCAATGACCCGCTCAGCATTACAATTGGTGCAACTATCCAGGGAAACTGCCATGCGACTTCGTGCCATCCTCTTCGCCAGCCTGCTCGCTGCCAGCCTTGCGCCATCGGTCCAGGCGCAGCCGGTCGTCAGGATCGGCACTGCCTCGCCGCTCTCCGGCCCCGGCGCCCACCTTGGCAAGGACATCGAAAACGGCGCCCGCATGGCGATCGACGACCTCAACGCCAGGGGCATCGGCATCGGCGGCCAGAAAGTGAAATGGGTCTTGCAGCCCGAGGACGACGCCAGCGATCCTAAGACGGGCACTGCCGTGGCCCAGAAGCTGGTCGATGCGCGGGTGGCGGCGGTGGTCGGCCACCTGAACTCGGGCCCGACGGTGCCGGCCTCGAAAATCTATGCGAACGCGGGCATTCCCCAGATCTCGCCGGCCGCCACCACGCCGCTCTACACGAACCAGGGTTTCAAGACCGCATTCCGGGTCGTGGGCAACGACAACCTGGTCGGGAGCACGCTGGCGAACCATGCGGTCGCCACAATGAAAGCACGCAAGATCGCCGTCATCGACGACCGCACCGCCTTCGGCCAGGGCCTGGCCGACGAGTTCATCAAGGGAATAAAACGCCTGGGGCCGGCGAGCGGCGCATCCATCGTCAGCCGCCAGTTCACGCACGACAGGGCGACCGATTTCAGCGCCATCCTCACGCAGATCCGCGCGCGCGACCCGGACGTGATTTTCTACGGCGGCATGGACGCCGTGGGCGGCCCCATGCTCAAGCAGATGAAGGCGCTCGGGCTGCGCGCAAAACTCGTCGCGGGCGACGGCGTCTGTTCGGAAAAGCTGCCGCTGCTGGCCGGCGACGCGCTCGGCGACGACAAGGTGTTTTGCGTGGTGGCGGGCGGCGTGAGCGGGGCCGGGGAAGCCGGTTTCAATGCCTTCACCGAGCGCTACCGCCAGCGCTACAAGATGGAAGTGCAGACCTATGCGCCATATGCCTACGATGCAACCATGGTGTTCGCCGCCGCGATGCAGAAAGCAGGTTCGGTCGAACCCGCCAAATTCCTGCCGGCGCTGGCGCAAATAAAACACGAGGGCATCACCGGCACCATCGCCTTCGACCCGAAGGGCGACCTGCGCAACGCCGCACTGACGCTCTACACCTACCGCAAGGGCAAGAAGACCAAGCTGCAAGTGCTGCGCTAGCGTTTTTCAATGACGATTGACTGGTTTTCTCCCGCGCAGTGCGTCGGCTATGCGGCCTTCGTGCTCGGTGTCAGCTCTTTTTCACAGAAGAATGACCGCCGCTTCAAGCTCTTCATGGCGGCCGAATGCTTCGCCT
>JAQGLR010000487.1 GCA_028292765.1 Massilia sp.
ACATTTCCTCTTCTTCTTCCTCGACGTGGTGCTCGACCATTTCGGCCAGCACTTTCACCTTGGCGTCGTACAGGTCGTCGCCCGGATCCATTTCCTGGATCTGCGCGATCAGGTCCTTGGCCGAGGCGTGCTCGACAACGGCTTCGTCGACCATGTCGTCGGTTTCCGCGCTCGCTTCACGCGTGGCCGGGTAGAAAATCTCTTCCTCGATCGTGGTGTGCATGATCAGCGCATTGCAAATCTCGTCGGCCAGCTTTTTCTTGCTGACCTTGGCACGGTCGGTCATGTTTTCGAAGCGTTCGAACATCGCTTCGACTTCACGGTGTTGCTGCTCCAACAGTTCAACGGCGTCGATCCGGGTGCTGGCGTTGTTCGGCATGGGAACTCCCTAAAGGTTTAAGATTTTAA
Organism: Massilia sp.; assembly: GCA_028292765.1. Classification (GTDB taxonomy): domain Bacteria; phylum Pseudomonadota; class Gammaproteobacteria; order Burkholderiales; family Burkholderiaceae_D; genus Telluria. The sequence continues at coordinate 409 of JAQGLR010000487.1, forward strand.
TAAGACATCCAGGGCTCCAGCATCGTCGGAAACGCGCCTGGCTACTGTTCGGCAACGCACGCTGGGGCGCCGGTGTGCGCACTTTGGCGACGAAGCTGTTGTATGATTTGGGAAACATTCAACCGAGCCCACAATGACCGCACCGGAAGCGCATCACCCTGACCCGGAACTGGAACGGCTGGTTGCCGAACGCACCGCCGAGCTGACCGAGCTCGTCGCCCACCTGATGAGCTGTTGGGACGACGACCGGCGCCTGCTCGCGCGTCAACTCCATGACACCCTGGGCTCGTCGATGACGGCGCTGACCATGCACCTGGGCCTGCTGTCCAAGGGGCTCAGCGACGGCAAGTCGCTCGACCGTGCGGGCCAGATGAAGAGCCTGCTGAACGGCATCATCGAAACCAACCGCAAGGTGCAGTTGACGCTGTGGAACGACAAGCTCGAGTTCCTGGGCATCAAGGCGGCGCTGGCCGAACTGGTGGCCGAATTCAGCCAGGAGCATGGCGTGCAGGCCCATGCCAGCCTGCCGGACGACGACGACGCCTATTCGCGTGCCCAGAACGTGGCCCTGCTGCGCTGCGCCGAGGAAGGCTTGCGCAACGCACTCGAGCATGCGCAAGCGAGCAAGGTCGAACTGATCCTCGACGACGATGGCGACCAGTTGATGCTGACCGTGCGCGACAACGGTGTCGGCCTGGCGCGCGCCCCGTCGGCCGGGTCGCTGCACTGCCACGGCCTGCGCCTGCTGCGCGAACGTGCGCGTTCCCTCGGCGGCACGCTGTCGCTCGGACCAGCCGCCGCCGGCGGCGGCGCCGCCCTCACGATGACCCTGCCCCGCCGTCAAGCTGCCTGAAATAGCCTGAAGCAGCCTTTCTCGGGCGCTCTCAGTGCAGCTTGACCAGGGGCGTCGTGCGCCGGATGAGGAAGCGCGCCAGCGCCAGCACCCCGGTACGCACCGACCCCAGCACGGCTTGGTGGTGCATCAGGTGCAGGCTGGTGTACATCAGGCGCCCGATCATCCCTTCGACGAACCAGCTGGCTCCCTTCAGCGAACCCATCAGGCTGCCGACGCTGGTCGTCTTGCCCAGCGAAACGAGCGAACCGTAGTCCTTGTAGGCATAGGGCTTGTCAAGCGGCGCCTTGCCGGCGGCGCGCCGCAGGAATCCCTTGCGCAGGTAGTCGGCCTGCTGGTGCGCCGCCTGGGCGCGCGGCGGCACGGGCTTGCCGGAGGCGTCGATGCAGGCCGCGCAGTCGCCCAGCGCATATACATCGGGCACGCCCGCCACGCGCAACTGGGCATCGACTTCGATCTGGCCGCCCTTGTTGGTCGGCAGTCCCAGCGTAGCGAGGAATTCCGGCGCGCGGATGCCGGCCGCCCACACGCACATGCTTGCAGGGTAGACGTTGCCCTCGTTATCGGTAATGCGATGCGCTTCGATTTGCGTGACGCGGCAATCGGTGACGACGTGGATGCCGCGCCCGTTGAGGAGCTTGAGCGCCGCGCTCGAGACCCGCTCGGGCAGCGGCGCCAGGATGCGCGGTGCGCCCTCCAGCAGCGTGATGCGGACGTCGCGCTTGACCTGCAAGCGCGAAAAACCGTAGGTGGCGTACACGCCGGAGGCTTCGCGCAGCTCGGCTGCGAGTTCGACGCCGGTGGCGCCGCCGCCGATGATGACCACGTCGAGCGCGGCAGTGGTGTCGGCGCCTTCCGCGCGTGCCTGCTCGGCGGTCGCCATCAGGCGCAGCAGGCGCAGGCGGAAGCGCTCGGCGTCTTCGGTGACGTTCAGGGAAATGGTGTGTTCGCGCGCACCGGGCACGCCGAAGTAGTTCGCGGTGCTGCCGACCGCAATGACGAGCGAACCATACGTGACATGCCGCTCGTGCAGCACGTCTTCGCCATCCGAGGCGCGCACCGCGCCCACCGTCAGCCGATGCTGGCCGGCGTCGAGCGCCGTCATCGGGCCGTAGACGAAGGTGAAGCCATTGTCGTGGGCCAGCATCTGGTAGGACAGGCCCTCCTGGTGGATGTCGAGCGTCCCGGCCGCGACTTCGTGCAGCGAGGGTTTCCAGATGTGGTAAAGCCGGGAGTCCACCAGCATCACCTTCGCGGGACCGAGCTTGCGCCCGAGTTTGCAGGCCAGTTCCAGCCCGCCTGCCCCGCCACCGACGATCACGATCTCGCTCTGCAAGCCTTCCTCCGTCCGTTACGTTCCATTAACTACATGGCAAGTGTACACCCGGATGACTTTTCGCGTTCGCGGCCGTACCGCGCCATGACGGGGGGTCAGTGACCGCGGCCGTGGCCGTTGCCATGACCGTTGCCGTGGCCGCGGCCGTGCTTGTCGTGCTTGTCGTGCTTGTCGTGCTTGTCGTGTTTCTTGTGCTTGTCATGACGGTCGTGGCGATCGTGGCGATCGTCGTCACGGTACTCGACGTGCTGGCGCTCGGCGCGGTAGCCATGGTGACGCTCGCGGTAACGCGGCGCGTAGGTATTCGTGTACCAGTCGTCGCGCACGAACATCACCGGGCGCGCGCAGGCGTCGTAGCGGCCGCAGTAGCGGGACCAGTTCTTGCGATGCCTGGACGGCACGCGCAGGTAGACCGGCTCGGCCCGGTAGCGTACTTGCTGCACGATCACCGGCTGGGCGTACATCACCGGCGGCCGGCCGAAGTCGCCGAGGTCGAGGCGGCCGTAGAAGCCGGGTTGGCCGATGCTGATGCTGACGTTCGTCTGCGCCATCGCAGGCACGGATGCTGCCAGCAGGGCAACGCCGACCGCGAAGGATTTGATCAGGGATTTCATGGTAGGTCCTCTCATTGTGTGTCTTGCCAACTTTAACAGTGACTGAGCGAAAACTTTGTTCGCTGCAACACACAATTACACTTATTACACGAGCCCGGCGCAGCCCGCTCGATCGCTGCAAACGGTGCGCACATGCACCGCGAGCTTCGCTATCATGGACGCCAAGGAGGTATTGCCATGATGCGTACCCTGTGCTGGAGCGCCCTTGCCCTTGCCTGCCTGCTCTCAAGCGGCTGCAAGGAGCGCCACGAGCCGGTGAAGCCGATCGCCACGTCGCCGCTCGTCATCTTCATCGATTATTGAGAACGGAAGGCGGCATGCGGCGCGGCCCTGCCGGGGTGCCGCGTTCCTGCCCTGCGCCCGTCCCTGCGCCGCCGGCGCAAATTCCTCCCACTTCGCCCGCCGCACGCTAAACTGTCGCCTGTTTCCATTTGCCCCAGGGTTTACATGTCGTTCCACTCGCTCGGCCTCATCGACCAGCTCATCCGCACCCTCGAGACGCTCGCCTACAAGAATCCGACGGCCGTCCAGTCGCAGGCGATTCCCGCCGTGCTGGCCGGCCGCGACGTCATGGCCGCGGCCCAGACCGGTACCGGCAAGACCGCCGGCTTCGCCCTGCCGCTGCTGCAGCGGCTTGCGATGGAGGGCGGCCAGGCGGCCCCCAACTCGGCGCGCGCCCTGGTGCTGGTGCCCACGCGCGAGCTGGCCGAGCAGGTGCACACGAGTTTCAAGGCCTACGGCGCCGGCTTGCCGCTGCGCACGATGGTGGCCTATGGCGGCGTGAGCATCAATCCGCAGATGATGCGCTTGCGCAAGGGCGTCGACCTGCTGGTGGCCACCCCGGGGCGCCTGCTCGACCTGCAGCGCCAGAACGCTTTGAGGCTGAACGGCGTGCAGATGCTGGTGCTCGACGAGGCCGACCGCATGCTCGACCTGGGTTTTTCGCGCGAACTCGACCAGGTATTCGCGGCGCTGCCCAAGGTGCGCCAGACGCTGCTGTTCTCGGCCACCTTTTCCGAACCGATCCGGGCGCTGGCCGCCAAGCTGCTGATCGACCCGGTCAGCATCGAAACGGCGCCGCGCAACACGACGGTCAAGGCGATCCGGCAGTGGGCGGTCCCGGTCGACAAGAAGCGCAAACCCGAACTCTTCCTGCACCTCCTGAAAAAACACGACTGGAGCCAGGTGCTCGCCTTCGTGAAGACGCGCCGCGGCGTCGACGAACTGGTCGAACTCCTGCTGGCGAAGCGCATCAACGCCGATTCGATCCACGGCGACAAGCCGCAGCCGGCGCGCCTGCGCGCCCTCGACCGCTTCAAGGCGGGCGAAGTGAAGGTACTGGTGGCAACCGACGTCGCCGCGCGCGGCCTCGACATCGACGACCTGCCGGTGGTGGTGAACGTCGACCTGCCGATCGTGGCCGAGGATTACGTGCACCGCACCGGCCGCACCGGCCGCGCCGGCG
>JAQGLR010000494.1 GCA_028292765.1 Massilia sp.
TGTTCGGCACGCGGCCGATCGAGATGATCAGGCGGTCGAAGGTGGCAAGCTGCTCGGCGCCGGCAGCGTCCACATACGCGACGGTCACATTGTTCTCGCCCTTGGTGATCGCGCCGATCTTGCAGCCCAGGTTGATTTTGAGGCCCTGCTTGGTGAACAGCTTGAAGGCTTCCTTGGCGATCTGCTCGTCGACCGCACCGAGGAAAGTCGGCAGGCCTTCGAGCACGGTGACGTCCGCACCGACACGGCGCCAGACGCTGCCCATTTCCAGGCCGATGACGCCGGCGCCGATCACGCCGAGCTTCGACGGAACCGCATCGATTGCCAGCGCGCCGGTGTTCGACAGGATCAGGCGCTCGTCGAATTCCGCGCCCGGCAGCTGGCGTGCGTTCGAGCCGGTGGCGACGACGACGTTTTTCGCGGTCAAGGTGTCGGTCGTCGGACCGGTCACGTTGATGGTGTAGCCGCCTTCAGCGGCGCCGGCGAAGGAGCCGCGGCCGTGGAAGAAGCTGACCTTGTTCTTCTTGAACAGGAACAGGATGCCGTCGTTGTTCTGCTTGACGATGGTGTCCTTGCGCTTGAGCATTTGCGGCAGGTTCAGTTCCAGGCCCGACACATTGATGCCGTGCTCGGCGAACGCATGGCCCGCGTGATCGAAGTGTTCCGACGACTGCAGCAGCGCTTTCGACGGGATGCAGCCGACGTTGGTGCAGGTGCCGCCAGGCGCAGGCTTGCCTGCCTCGTTGCTCCACTCGTCGATGCAGGCGGTCTTGAAGCCCAGCTGGGCCGCGCGGATGGCCGCGATATAGCCGCCAGGACCACCGCCGATGACGACGACGTCGAATTGTTTCTCGTTACTCATGAATTAATCCTTATTTATTCTTCTGGAACAAAAATCCACATCAGCAGATAGACCAAGGCCCCGAAACCGGAGGTAATGAGGGTGAAGACGGTGAAGATAAGGCGCCAGACCCAGGACTCGATGCCGTAGGTGCCGGCCAGCCCGCCGCACACGCCGCCCAGCCAGCGATCGGCGCGCGAACGGCGCAGCCTCTTGACATGGCTGTTCAGGTCGCTACCACTCGTGGCCCTGAAACCATTGCCCGTAGCGCTGCCATCCTTGTTCAGGTTGACGCCCTCGGAGGCGGCAGCGCCAGCCAGGATTTTCGCCTTGGCCTGCTCGAATTCGGCGTCGCTCAACGCGCCCGCCTGGTGCAGCTCGTGCAGACGCCGGATTTCATCGGAGATCATGGTATTCCTCCAAAACGTTCACCAACAACGGGGGGCGCGGGCGGACACGTAGCAAATGACGTACGTGTCCGGTCCTTGTCTACTACCTTATCTACTACCGTTTTCCCTGATTACAAGTCCAGCAGCAGGCGCGATGGATCTTCCAGCGTTTCCTTCATGGCCACCAGGCCCAGCACGGCTTCGCGGCCGTCGATGATGCGGTGGTCGTAGGACATCGCCAGGTAGTTCATCGGACGGATGACGATCTGGCCGTTTTCGACGACAGCGCGCTCCTTGGTGGCGTGGATGCCCAGGATGGCCGACTGTGGCGGGTTGATGATCGGGGTCGACAGCATCGAGCCGAACACGCCGCCGTTCGAGATCGAGAAGGTACCGCCCGACAGGTCTTCCAGGGTCAGCTTGCCGTCCTTGGCTTTCTGGCCGAATTCACCGATCTTCTTCTCGATCTCGGCGATCGACAGCTGGTCGGCGTTGCGCAGGATCGGCACCACCAGGCCGCGCGGCGAACCGACAGCGATACCGATGTCGAAGTAGCCGTGGTAGACGATGTCGTTGCCGTCGACCGATGCGTTCAGGATCGGGTACTTCTTCAGTGCGGCGACAGCGGCCTTGACGAAGAAGGACATGAAGCCCAGCTTGACGCCGTGTTCCTTCTCGAACCTGTCCTTGAACTTGTTACGCAGGTCCATGACCGGCGCCATGTTCACTTCGTTGAAGGTGGTCAGGATCGCGTTGGTCTGTTGCGATTGCAGCAGGCGCTCGGCGATACGGGCACGCAGGCGGCTCATCGGCACGCGCTCTTCCGGACGGTCGCCCAGGTTGACGCTTGGCGCGGCGACTTGCTGCAGCGCTGGCCTGGCGGCAGGCGCGGCGGCAGGTGCGGCTGGCTTGTTGGCGACGGCGGCCAGGGCGTCGCCCTTGGTCACGCGGCCGTCGCGGCCCGAGCCGTCGATGCCGGCCGGACTCATGCTGTTGTCAGCCAGGATCTTGGCGGCGGCAGGCATGGCGACGCCGGACATCGAGCCACCAGTTGCAGGAGCCGCAGCAGCAGGAGCAGGTGCGTCGATCGGCGCGTTCGGGGCGGCCGAAGGGATCGCCTTCACTGCCAGCGGGCTGGTTTGTGCCGAGGCTTCGGTATCGATGACGGCAATGACTTCACCGGCGACGACGGTTGCGCCGTCGGCCTTGAGCAGTTGCACGATCACGCCGGCGCTTGGCGCCGGCAGTTCAAGGACCACTTTGTCGGTTTCGATGTCGATCATGTTTTCGTCGCGCGAGACCGACTCGCCGACTTTCTTGTGCCAGGACAGCAGGGTCGCTTCAGCAACCGATTCCGACAATTGGGGGACCTTGACTTCGATTTGTGCCATGTAAAACTCCGTTAAATTATTCTGTATTCTTGAAAAAACGCCCAACCGGCCTTGGGGGCTGGTCAGGCGTGGACGATATTTCTTATTTGGTCAGGATGAAACCCTTGAGCTTCGAGAACGCCGTATCGAGCAGTTCTTTCTGCTGCGCCACGTGCTTGTCGGAGTATCCGACAGCCGGCGCGGCCGATGCCGGACGTCCGGCATAGGCCAGGCGCTGACCTTCGTCCATGTTTTCGAAGATGTTGTGCTGGATCTGGAACCACGGACCCTGGTTTTGCGGCTCGTCCTGCGCCCACACGATCTCGGTGGCGTTGCTGAACTTCTTCAGCTCGGCCGCGAACGACTTGTGCGGGAACGGGTACATCTGCTCGACGCGGATGATCGCCACGTCCGAGACGCCACGGGTCTTGCGTGCGCCGACCAGGTCGAAATACACCTTGCCCGAGCAGGCGATGACGCGCTTGACCTTCGAGGCTTCGATCTTGTCGTCGACTTCGCCGATGACGGTCTGGAAGGCGCCCTTGGCCAGGTCGGTCAGCGGCGAGCCGGCGTCCTTGTTACGCAGCAGCGATTTCGGCGTGAAGATGACCAGCGGCTTGCGGAACTGGCGCACCATCTGGCGGCGCAGCAGGTGGAAGATCTGCGCGGCCGTGGTCGGCTGCACGACTTGCATGTTGTTGTCCGCGCACAGTTGCAGGAAGCGCTCGATGCGGCCCGACGAGTGTTCCGG
>JAQGLR010000076.1 GCA_028292765.1 Massilia sp.
CCGACCAGGCGAAACGGGGATAGCGCGCTTGATCAGACAACTGCGCGGGCAGCGTCGGCACCTGCCAGCCGAGTTCGCCCAGCATGCGTGCGATATAGGTGTCTGCGGACACGCTCATCCACGGGTCTTGCCAGATACAGTAGAGCACCGTGCGGCGCGGTCCCGGCGGCAAGGCCACCAGCCGGGCGTGCTCGGCCTCGAAGGCGGCGCACCAGGCTTCGGCTGCGTCGCCGGCATTGAAGATGCCGCCCATCAAGCGCGCCAGCGCCAGGTTGTCGCGGGGCGCCACCGGGTGCGTGACGACGATGTTCGGCACGAACTCGGCCAGGGCCAGGACGGTCGGCTTCTCGTTCTCGTCGATGTTGACGACGAGGTGGGTCGGCGCGAGCTTGCGGATTTTCTCGATGTTGACGTCTTTCGTGCCGCCCACTTTCGGGATCGCGGCCACCGTGCTTGCCGGGTGGATGCAGAAACCGGTGCGGCCGACGAGCTGCGGCGCCAGGCCCAGGTCGCACAGCAGTTCGGTGATCGACGGGACCAGCGAGACGATGCGCGCATCGGGCGCCGGAAGGTGCGCGACGCCGAGGGCGTCGACAAGATAGTGTGAGGCATTCATGGGCGCTATTGGAACATTCCTGTTCCAGAAATGCCAGCCTGCTGAAACCACCACGGTGGTTTTTCGTATTACACTGCTCCAGCCACCAAGCGGAGGAATTCGTGTTGAGAGTTACCGGTAATTTTCGTGATTCCGGCTACACGGTCGAGAACCTGGAGCTGTTTCGCGGCGCAGATACGATTGCTGCCGCCCGCGCACTCGCGGATTGCAAGGTGGTGCAACTGGCTCCCGGCGAACGGATCGAAGACGCCGTACGCGCGCGGCTGTACATCGTGCTGTCGGGCGTGCTCGAAGTCGAGACCGATGGCCATGCCGGTGCCTCGGACGGCAGCGTCATCCGCATCCTGCCGGGCGAAAGCGTGGGCGAGCAGTCGGTGCTCGACGATGCCGCCAACCTCGACGCCGTGCGCGCGGTGGAAGACACGCGCCTGCTGGTGATCGAGTCCGGACTGGCCTGGGAACTGATCGACCAGTCGAACGCGGTGGCGCGCAACCTGCTGCGCCTGCTGTCGTTCCGGATCCGGGCCGCCAATGCGCTGCTGCGGCGGCGCCAGAAGCTGGGCGAGTTCTACCGCCAGCTGTCGCTGAACGACACCCTCACGGGCTTGTACAACCGCACCTGGCTGGCCGACATGCTGCCGAAACTCGTCATGCGCGCCCGCACCCAGGGCAGCCCGCTGGCCTTGCTCATGGTTGACCTCGACAACTTCAAGAAGTTCAACGACACCCACGGCCACCTGATCGGGGACGCCGCCCTGTGCGCCGCGGCAAACGTCATCCGCGACGGCTTGCGGCCTTCGGACTTCGCGGTGCGCTATGGCGGCGAGGAATTGATGGCGGTGCTGCCGGAAACCAGCGCGGAACTGGCCCACATGGTGGCCGTCCGCCTGTGCCAGCAGATGCGCGAGGCGGTGCTGTTTCCCGACATGCGCGTTCCCATGCCGCACCTGACGGCCTGCTTCGGCGTGGCGGTGCTGGGCCCGGACGGGGATGAAATGAGCCTGATCGAGGCGGCCGACGCCGCCCTGTACCGCGCCAAGGATGCCGGGCGCAATTGCGTCAGTGTGTGAGGGCCGCGCTTGATGCAGATGGGCGAGACGTGTACTTTACAAGTGGGACCGCAAGCGGGAGACATTGACGGATCGCCGGGGCGCCCCGACAATCGCAGCCAGCGTCCCCAACCACACAAGCGATGAGCACTCACACCTTCCTCTGGCACGACTATGAAACCTTCGGCGCGCAACCGCGCCGCGACCGTCCGGCGCAGTTCGCCGCCATCCGCACCGATGCCGAGCTGAACGAGATCGGCGAGCCGCTCATGCTGTTCTGCCAGCCGGCGAACGACTACCTGCCCGACCCGCAATCCTGCCTGATCACCGGCATCACGCCGCAGCAATGCCTGGACCAGGGTGTGCCCGAGCACGAGTTCGCGCGCCAGGTCGAGGCCGTCTTTGCGGAGCCGGGCACCATCGGCGTCGGCTACAACACGATCCGCTTCGACGACGAGGTGACGCGCTTCCTGTTCTGGCGCAACCTGCTCGACCCGTATGCGCGCGAATGGCAAAACAATTGCGGCCGCTGGGACTTGCTCGACGTGGTGCGCATGACCTGTGCGCTGCGTCCGGAAGGCATCGAATGGCCGCGCCATCCGGATGGACGCCCGAGCTTCCGCCTGGAGGACCTGGCCACGGCGAATGGCCTGGCGCACGACAGCGCCCACGATGCGCTGTCGGACGTGCGCGCCACGATCGCGCTGGCACGCCTGATCCGTAGCAAGCAGCCGCGCCTGTTCGATTTCTGCCTCGAGCTGCGCCGCAAGGACAAGGTCGCCAGCGAAATGGGCCTGCACCTCGATCCCGGCCAGCGCCAGCCTTTCCTGCACGTGTCGGGCATGTTCCCGGCCGAACACGGCTGCCTCGGCCTCGTGTGGCCGCTGGCCCAGCATCCGAGCAACAAGAATGAAATCCTCGTGTGGGATTGCCGTCATGATCCGTCGGAGCTGTTCGGGATGGACGTCGAGACGATCCGCATGCGCATGTTCACGCGCAGCGCCGACCTGCCCGAAGGCGTGACGCGCCTGCCGATCAAGAGCGTGCACCTGAACAAGTCGCCGATGCTGGTCGCGAACCTGAAGACCTTGAGCGCCCCGATGGCGCAGCGCTGGGGCATCGACCTCGACCAGGGGCGCGTGCATGCCGGGCTGGCCGCGCGCGGGCCGGACATGGCGGCGACCTGGGCGCAGGTGTTCCAGAAACCGGCTGCGTCAAGCGACACCGATGTCGATGAAGACCTGTACGGCGGGTTTGTCAGCAAGGACGACCGCCGCAAGCTGGAATCGCTGCGGATGCAGACGCCGGCCCAGCTCGCAACGGCGCGTCCATCCTTCGAGGATGGACGCCTGACCGAGCTCCTGTTCCGCTACCGCGCACGCAATTTCCCGCAGACCTTGAGTGCGGAGGAAATGGCAACGTGGGAAGAGCACCGGGCGGCGCGCCTGTTCGACGGGGCCGGTGGCGCGCGCACGGTGGATCAGTTGTTTGGCGAGATCGATGCGCTGTCGGAGACGGCGGACGAGCGGGCCGAGGAGATCCTGGGCGCCTTGTATGACTATGTGGAAGGGATTGCGCCGAGCAGGTATTGAGGTGCGAGCTCGTTTGCCCTACGGGAGACTGCATGAGCTCGCCTGAAACTACGCCCCCCGATACCGATTGATCTCGTCCCGCGTCTCACGCGCCACGCGCCGCGCCGCCGCCGCAAAATCCTCCCCTTCCTGCGGCGCCGCATACAAAATCGCCCGCGAGGAATTGATCATCATCCCTGTCCCGCCAGCAGTCCGTCCGGCGCGCACGGTCGCTTCCACATCCCCGCCCTGCGCGCCGACGCCCGGCACCAGCAGCGGCATGTCGCCGATGATCTTGCGCACCTGCGCCAGTTCCTCCGGAAAGGTCGCTCCCACCACCAGCGCACATTGCCCGTTGCGGTTCCATTTCTCGGCCACGAGGCGCGCCACGTGCTGGTACAGCGGCTGCCCGCCCACATCCAGGAACTGCAGGTCCGAGCCGCCCGCGTTCGAGGTGCGGCACAGCACGATCACGCCGCGGTCAGGCCAGTCGAAATAAGGCTCGACCGAATCGGAACCCATGTACGGGCTGACCGTCACCGCGTCCGCCCCATAGCGATCGAAGGCCTCGCGCGCGTACTGGTGCGCGGTGGCGCCGATGTCGCCGCGCTTGGCGTCGAGGATCAGCGGGATATGCGGGTAAGTCTCGCGCAGGTAGCGGCAGATTTCCTCGAGCTGGGCTTCGGCGCCGAGCGCGGCGAAATAGGCGATCTGCGGCTTGAAGGCGCAGGCGAGATCCGCGGTGGCGTCGATGATGGCGGTGCAAAACCGGACGATCGCGTCCGGTTCATCCCCAAGGCCTGCGGGGAAACGCGCCAGGTCCGGGTCGAGCCCCACACACAGCAGCGAATCGTTGCGGGCCCAGGCCGCGGAGAGTTTAGTCATGAAATTCACGTCGCGCCCCTTGTAACAGTGTCATTGCAAACCCAATATTGTACTCGTCGCCCGGGGCGGCGGTGCCCCAAGGCACCGTCGCGCGCCGCAGTTGGTAGCGCTGCAGGCGCGACCGTGCGACCGCCAATGTTATCCTGATGTATATTTTGACTATTCGACAACTCGCACTGGACAAGGACATCATGACGTTTCCCCTCTTCTCGCGCTGGGCTCGCCTGCTGGCGGCTGCAATGCTGGCAAGCTCGCTGCTCTCGGGCTGCGGCTACAACGATTTCCAGGTCAAGGACGAAGCGACCAAGGCCGCCTGGGGCGAAGTGGTCAACCAGTACCAGCGTCGCGCCGACCTGATCCCTAACCTGGTCAACACGGTCAAGGGCTATGCTTCGCACGAACGCGAGACCCTGGAAGCCGTCACCCGTGCGCGCGCCGCCGCGACCAGCTTCCAGATCACGCCGGAAGTGCTGAACAATCCGGAGGCGTTCAAGAAGTTCCAGCAGGTGCAGGGCGAACTGTCGAGCGCGCTGTCGCGCCTGATGGCCGTGTCCGAGGCCTATCCCCAGCTCAAGGCCGACACCAGCTTCCGCGACCTGCAATCCCAGCTCGAGGGCACCGAGAACCGCATCACGGTCGCGCGCCAGCGCTACATCGTTTCGGTGCAGGACTACAACGTTACCGTGCGCAAATTCCCGACCAACCTGACCGCCATGATGTTCGGCTACGAGGCACGGCCGTCGTTCACGGTCGAGAACGAAAAAGCGATTTCGACCGCGCCGACGGTCAACTTCGGCAAGTAAGCCCATGACCCTGCTGCGTACTTTATGGGTTCTCGTAGTGACGTGTACCTTGGCATTCGCCCTGGCCAAGCCGGCCCAGGCCCAGCTGAAGGCGGTGCCGCCGCTCACCGCCCGCGTCACCGACGCCGCCGGCATGCTCGACGCCAACCAGCGTGCGCGCCTGGAAGCGGTGCTGGCCGAACACGAAGCAAAGAGCGGCAACCAGATCGCCGTGCTGCTCGTCAAGTCGACGGAGCCGGAGGCGATCGAGCAATACGGCATCCGCGTGGTCGAGGCCTGGAAGCTCGGCCGCAAGGGCGTCGACGACGGCGTGCTGCTGCTGGTCGCGCGTGACAACCCGAACTCGCTCAGGCGCTTGCGCATCGAGGCGGGCCGCGGCGTGCAGGGCGTGCTGACGGATGCGCAATCGAAGCGCATCCTGCAAGACGTCATCGCACCACATTTTCGTCAAAACCATTACTACGAGGGCCTGGTCGCAGGTGTGGGTGCCATTTCCACGCTGCTGAACCGGGAACGATTTCCCGAAGTGGCGCAACAACAAGTAGCGCCTGCGGAACAAAGCGGACAAGGAGGCGGGATCGGTATGTTTGGTATCTTGGCATTGATATTCGGGTTCATGCTGTTGCGGTCGATTTTCAAGCCGCGCCGCCCGCGCCTGTCGCGTGGCGGCTGGGGCAGCGGCGCATCGGGCTTCATCCTCGGTAGCGTCCTTTCCAACGTGGGACGCGGCGGTGGCGGCTTCGGCGGCTTTTCAGGCGGTGGCGGGTTTGGCGGCGGCGGTGGTTTCGGCGGCGGCGGCGGCAGCTTTGACGGCGGTGGCGCCTCGGGAGACTGGTAATGGAACACGCATCGTTTGGACAACGCCTGGGCCGTGTGCTCCGCCACTGGCGCAGCTCGAAGGCGGACGCGCTGCGCGCATTTCCCGAGGCGACGCTGGCCGCGGCCGCGCAGGCCATTGCCGCCGGCGAGCAGACCCATCGCGGCGAAGTGCGCTTCATCGTCGAAGCGGCCCTGCCCACCGACGAGGCCTGGGACGGCATCACCAACCGCCAGCGCGCCCTCGCCCTGTTCGCCGACTACGGCGTGTGGGACACCGAGGACAATTGCGGCGTGCTCATCTACGTGAACCTGGCCGAGCACAAGGTCGACATCGTGGCCGACCGGGGCATCGACCGCAAGATCGACAGCGCAACCTGGCAGGCAGTCTGCCGCACCATGACCGACGGCTTCAGGCAGGGCAATTATCACGACGCCGCGCTGGCGGCGATCGCGCAAGTCAATTCCCTGCTGCGCGAACATTTCCCAGCCAACGGGTCGCGCCCGAACGAGCTGCCGGACCGCCCGATCATGCTGTAGGGTTGCGCAGGCTGCGCGGGAGCCGGGGGTGCCGCTACAATGCGACATTCCTGAACCTGCGAAAGCCCCGCCATGAAACTCGCCAACAAGATTGCCCTGGTCACGGGCGCCAGCCAGGGTATCGGCCTGGCCTGTGCCCAGCGCCTCGTGCGCGAAGGCGCCCGCGTGATGCTGGCCGACGTGCGCCCGGAAGGTGCGGCCGCGGCCGAAGCGCTCGGTGATTGCGCCCGCTTCTTTTGCGCCGACGTCAGCCAGAAGTCCGATGTCGACGCCCTGATTGCCGCCACCCTGGCCGCCTTCGGCCGGATCGATATCCTCATCAATAACGCGGGCGTGACCCATGCCGCCGACTTCCTCGACCTGACGGAGGAAGATTTCGACCGCGTGCTGCGCATCAACCTGAAATCGATGTTCCTGTGCAGCCAGGCAGCGGCGCGCGACATGGTCAAGCGGCAAAGCGGCTGCATCATCAATATGTCGAGCGTGAACGCCGAGCTGGTCATCCCGAACCAGGTGCCCTATGTGGTGTCGAAGGGCGGCGTCAACCAGCTGACGCGGGTGGCGGCGATCAGCCTCGCCCAGCAAGGCATTCGCGTGAACGCCATCGGCCCGGGCACGATTCTCACGGAACTGGCGAAGCAGGCTGTGCTGTCGAGCCCGGAGGCGCGCCATACGATCCTGTCGCGCACGCCGCTCGGACGCTGCGGCGAACCGGAAGAAGTGGCCGCCATCGCCGCTTTCCTGGCCAGCGACGATGCCTCGTACATCACCGGCCAGACCTTGTACGCCGACGGCGGACGCATGCCGCTGAACTATACGGTTCCCGTGCGCGAGTAAGGGCGCTCGGACCTCATCAGCTATTCACGGCACGCATGTCTGGTATCTGATTTAACAATTAGACAAATATATGGCAGCGCAACATAATTGCACCTGTCTCCACTATTCTCCTCCAAGAAAATAGTTTTAAGCCCGCTCATGAGCGGGCTTTTTTTTGCGTGCATGCGATGGACATCTTCCCTAATGCCAGACCATGCATCTTGGGCATCGTTCAACAAAGGCTGTGCAAGCTTGCGCTACGTCATGTCCGGGTAATAATCGAACCTTATACTGGGTTTCATCTGCGGTACACGCAACCGATATGCGTGATGGCAGACAGGTGTGCAGCGCTCCGCGCGGCACACCCACCGATCAAGCGTCTCTTGGCCCGGTCTTGGGTTGTGCCCACCTTTCTTCTGGTGGGCACTTTTTTTCAATGGTCCATCTAATTAGCATAAATGCATCCGCCGGCCTTGCAGGCTGACGGGTTTTGACTATGATGAAGTTCGTGCGCCGCAAGCGGGAGCCCGCAAGCAAGGGCAACAAGCAGGGGCAACAGGCAGGACAGGGAAATACCGCCAGCGGACGCAGCCATACCAACCATAACAGGGAGTCGGACCGATGAATTTTCAAGTTCCTGAAAAACACACCCCTCAACCTGGGTCCAGTCGCCGCCAGCATCACGAAATCGACAGACTGGTTCTCTGCGAACTCAACCCGCTGGTCGTGGTCGATCGCCTCGACGGCGAAGAGGTGCCTTTGACCCTGCTGACCTTCGGCAGCGTGCGTGAGGTCTGCCCGAAGTGCCAGCACACGCATCTCAAGCTCGTGCTGCGCCAGACCTCGGTACGCATGGCCCACCTGTTTTGCGCCCAGTGCGAAAGCTGTTTCGACGCGTGCTACGCCGACGGCGCCCCGGCGCTGACGATCTGAATTTCCGTCGCAAGCCCGACCGTGCGTGTGTACGGTCACCCGGCATGGTATGGTTGCCGTTTTTGCCTGCTCGTCAGCCATGCCTTCACTTCTTCACCTCGCCCTGCTCGACCCGCGCCTGAACAAGCTGCGCTACGCCGTCGCGATCGCCATGTTTTTGTCGATTATCGTCACCGGGTCGATCCCGGGCGCGCGCGCCGGAGTCGGCCATTACGCTCCCGGCGTGGTGCTGCATTCGCTCGCCTACGCGACCCTGGCCCTGCTCTGGTTCACCGCCAGCCGCGGCAGCGCCGCCAGCCGCAGCCTGGCCGCCGTGCTGGCGGTCGCCGTCATGGGCGCCATCGACGAGCTGGTGCAAAGCATGTTTCCATTCCGCGGCGCCGACGTGGGCGACTGGCTGGTCGATTGCAGCGCCGCCATCGTCACCTGCGCGATCCTGTGGCTGGTGTTGCCGAAGGCAGCGCTGCAACCCAGCTAAGTTCTTCGCGCCAAGTTCTCGCAGCCAAGTTGTGGCAGCCGAGTTTGCCAACTTACGGGTTTCCCCTACCCTCCTTCCGCTTGATCTGGCTCATGTCATGCCCGAGTCAGCTGGAACGTCGCGCCCGTTCGCGCCTCTTACCTGAGTGGCAGACGACATCGTCACGCATACCCACCGACAAAATCAACCTAGGAGTCGATCATGAAACAACCACACCAGAGCGCGATCCTGGCCGGCTTGCTGGCCATGGCGCTCGGCCTGTCGGGCTGCGCCGGCATGCGCGGCGGCGGCGATAGCGGCGCGGGCACCAGCGGCAGCTCGGCAAGCGGCGATACTGGCAGCGGTAGCGGCGGCATGTCGGGTACCAGCGGCGGCACCAGCACCAGCGGTTCGGGCGGCTGGGGCGGTAGCAGCTCGAGCGAGTCGGGCACGTCCGGCAGCTCGGGCACCTCGGGAAGCTCCGGCACTTCCGGCAGCTCGGGCACTACCGACGGCTCGGGGACTTCGGGCAGCTCGGGCACGTCGGACACGTCGGGCAGCTCAGGGACTTCCGGCACGTCCGGCACCAGTAGCCAGGACCAGTCCGGCACCTCGGGCACCTCGGGTAGCTCAGGTACCGCAAGCAGCATGGGCGAAGGCAGCTCCACCGGCACCATGGCCGACACCGCCAGCGGCAGCTCGCAGGCGGGCAGCGCCACCGCGGCCAGCTCCAGCCCGAACAGCACGGTGGTATCGGTCGAACTGGTCGCTCGCCCCAGTAGCGGTGTGAGCGGTGGCGGCACCATCGCCGGGGCCGCTGTCGGCGGCAGCTCGAGCGGCACGTCCGGCAGCTCGATGACCGCCGACCGCGTTTACCGCATCACGCTGCGCATGGACGATGGCAGCACCCAGGTCGTCACCCAGGAAACCACGCCGGACTTTCGCAGCGGCGACCGCGTCAACCTGAGCGGCGGGGCGATCCGGCGCTAAGGCTTGCAGCCGGGTCCGTGCAAGACCGGGCCGGCGCCGCGTGCGCCGGCCGTGCCCATGCGCCTGTAGTTCAGTACACGCGTTCGATCAGGTAACCGCGTTGCGCAAGCAGTTGCGGCAGTCCGTTGTCGCCCAGCAGGTGCAGCAATCCGACACCGATGAAGAACACGCCACCCTGCACCACCAGGGTGTCGATCTGCGCCGCCATGTCGGCATTGCGCCGCCCCAGCAACTTGCGCCGCGTGAACTCTGCCGTCTCCGACCTGCCGGCGGTGGCGTCCAGCAGCACCGCATCGAGCGCGGCCGTATTGCCCGAATGCCATGCGTCGATCGTGCGCCGTGCGCGTTGCAGGGCGCTGCCGTCGGCCAGGCCGGCCAGGGTATCGCGCAGGTAGCCCTCGGCCTCGACGTCGTCCATGCTGTCGAACAGCCCCAGCTGCAGTTCGGCAGTTTCCAGCGGGACCACTCGCGCGCCGCGCCGCGCCGCCTGCGCGAGCAGCCTCTGTTCCACGCCCTCGCTGCGGCGAAATCCCTGGCGGTCCAGCTTCATGCTCAAGAGCAGGTTGGCGATCAGCCAGGGTTTGAACTGCCTCATGCTGGCCAGGCTCACGCCCTCGGCGTGCAGCGCCGTACGCAATTGCGCCAGGGTGTCGGCAGATACATGCTGCCGGATGTCGTCGCCGTTTCCATACCGGCCGTGCCTGGCGAGCGCTTGCCTGAAAGCGTCCTCGCCGCGTGGGTCGAGTTCGACCACGACATGGTCGGCCCCGGCCAGCGCCCGCTCCGCCTCGGGCGCGAGCGGATAGAACGAGCGGTCGCCGACATGGATGGTGCCAAACAGGTAGGCCACGCCGCCGCGCCCGCTGATGCGGTAGAGACCGCCATGATGGCGCGCCGCCACCGGCTCCGGGCCGACAGCGCCGCGAGGGGCGGACGAATACTGCGCCGTCTCGTCGTTCGATGCCAGCGGCCCGGCGGCGGCAACGCCGGCCGCCACCGAAAGCAGCGCCGACGCGAGCCGGAGCGCCAGCCGGAACGAGCGTGGCGTTAGCTCACCCATGGCCCGCGGCAGACACACGAAGTCCCAGCGCAGGTGGCTGAAAACAACGATGGTGCCCATCCTCCCCTCCTGGCGCCCACAGGCGGGGCGGTCGCTTGCATCGACATCTACGCGCTTGCGCTACGCGCTTGCGCCCGACCGAGCCCGCTGAGGGCGGCCGATCAGGTGGACATCGGAACGCCCCCTCCCTGGTTTGGCGGCGGAGATGACGAGTTGCGCGTTGCCGCCGAAATCACCTCGAACGGCAGCTTCGGCGTGCGGTCCGCGTTCAGCAGGCCATTCGCTTCCTGGAAGGTGTCGGCGAACTGCGTGTAGCAGAAGCCCGCGAAC
>JAQGLR010000077.1 GCA_028292765.1 Massilia sp.
TGCCGGTCGCCACGCCCCAGCGCTCCACGGTGGCCCTGTCGCGCAGCGGCGACGGCAACTTCATTTTCTATTCGAGCACGCTCGACGCCAACGTGACCTTCCCGCCGGAAGGCAGTGCGCCGTCCGGCTTCGGCAGTTACATCGAGGGCTGCATCCGCCTGGTCGAGGCCGAAGGCGTGCAAGTGCCGCCGCTGCGCGTCTGGGTCTCGACCGACGTGCCGGTGGGTTCGGGCCTGTCCTCGAGCGCGGCGCTGGAAGTGGCGACCCTGCGCGCGCTGCGCGAATTGCTCGGCTTCGAACTCGACGACGTCAAGCTGGCGCGCCTGGCGCAGCGCGCCGAAATCGAGTACGCCCGGGTGAACTGCGGCATCATGGACCAGATGGCCTCGAGCCTGGCCGACGAATCGAACATGCTGTTCATCGATGCGCGCTCGCTCGAGCACCGCCTCGCGCCCCTGCCGGAAGGCGCCGAAATCATCGTGATCGACTCGGGCATTGCGCGCAAACTGGCCGGCAGCAAGTACAACGAGCGCCGCGCCGAGTGCGAGGAAGCCTCGCGCCAGCTCGGCGTGAAAGCCCTGCGCGACGTGAAAGACCCCGGCTCCGTCGAAGCGCTGCCCGAACCGCTGCGCCGGCGCGCCCGCCACGTGGTGCAGGAAAATTTGCGTGTACTCGAGGCGGCCGATGGCGTGCCGCTCGAGCGCTTCGGCGAACTGATGAACGCGTCGCACTTCAGCCTGCGCGACGATTACGAAGTATCGATCCCGGAACTCGATGAGCTGTGCGAGCTGCTGCGCGCGCAGGAAGGTGTGGTCGGCGCGCGCCTGACCGGCGCCGGTTTTGGCGGCGCCTGCGTGGCGCTGTGCAAGGCCGGCCATGCCGAACGCGCTGCGGCCGCGGCGCTCGCCGAGTACAGCCGGAACGGACGCGAAGGCCGCATCCTGATTCCGGTACCGACTGAATGAAAGGAAAATATGAGTCAGTTTGAATATCCCCGTCCCCAACTGGTGCGCGACAACTGGATCAGCCTGAACGGCAAGTGGCGCTTCTGTTTCGACGACGCGATGCGCTTCAAGCTGCCCGGCGACGTGTCCGAATGGACGCATGAAATCGAAGTGCCGTTCGCGCCCGAGACGGCCATGTCCGGCATCGGCGACACCGGCTTCCACCGCTTCTGCTGGTACGAGCGCGAGTTTTCGGTCATGCCCACCGACGGCCGCACGATCCTGCACTTCGGTGCGGTCGACTACCATGCGCGGGTGTGGGTGAACGGCCAGCTGGTGGCCGACCACGAGGGCGGGCATACGCCGTTTTCGGCCGACATCACCTCGGCCATGAAGGTCGACGGCAAGCAGACCGTGACCGTGTTTGTCGAGGACGACCCCTTCGATCTCGCCAAGCCGCGCGGCAAGCAGGACTGGCTGCTCGAGCCGCACTCGATCTGGTATCCGCGCACCACCGGCATCTGGCAGACCGTCTGGGTGGAGCAGGTCGAAGAGACCTTCATCGCCAAGCTGAAGTGGACCCCGATCTTCGAAACCTTCGAGATCGGCTGCGAAGTGTTCGCAGGCGGCGCGATCCGCGACGACATGTTCGTCGAAGTGAAGATCTGGCACGGCGAGCACCTGATGGCCGACGACCACTACAAACTGCTCGCTGGCGAGGCGAACCGCAAGATCGCGCTGTCGGACCCCGGCATCGACGATTCGCGCAACGAATTGCTGTGGAGCCCGGAGCGCCCGACCCTGCTCGACGCCGAGGTGACGCTGCGCTGCGGCGACAAGGTGGTCGACCGCATCCGCTCGTACACGGCGCTACGCTCGTTCGCGATGAACCGCGACCGCCTGATGTTGAATGGAAGGCCCTACCAGCTGCGCCTGGTGCTCGACCAGGGTTACTGGCCGGAATCCTTCCTCACCGCGCCGTCCGACCAGCACCTGAGGCGCGACGTCGAGCTGGCCAAGCTGATGGGCTTTAACGGCGTGCGCAAGCACCAGAAGATCGAAGACCCGCGCTACCTGTACTGGGCCGACAAGCTCGGCCTGCTGGTGTGGGAAGAGATGCCGTCGGCCTACCGCTTCAGCCCGAAAGCGATCTCGCGCATGGTGCGCGAGTGGACCGAAGCGATCGAGCGCGACTACAGCCACCCCTGCATCATCGTCTGGGTCGCGTTCAACGAGTCCTGGGGCGTGCCGAACCTGACGCTGACGCAGGCGCACCGGAATGCGGTGGAGGCCTTGTACCACCTGACGCGCACGCTGGACGCGACGCGCCCGGTGATCGGCAACGACGGCTGGGAAGCCTCGGCGACCGATATCCTCGGCATCCACGACTACGACTGCGATCCGGAAAAGGTCAAGGCGCGCTACGAAGTGAGCGACCCGGTGCGCACGCTGTTCGACCAGCGCCGTCCGGGCGGGCGCATCCTGACGCTGGACGGCTTCCCGCACCGCGGCCAGCCGATCGTGCTGACCGAATTCGGCGGCATCGCCTTTGACACGAAAGGCACGCCGGACGAGGGGACCTGGGGCTATTCGCGTTCGAACACGGCGGAAAGCTTCCACGAGCTCTACAGTGGGCTGCTGAAGGTGGTCAACGAGACCTTCATGTTCGCGGGCTTCTGCTACACGCAGTTCGCCGACACCTTCCAGGAAGCGAATGGCCTGCTGAACGCGGACCGCACGCCGAAGCTGCCGTTCGAGGTGATTTCGGCGGCAACGCGCAACTCGTCATCGCCGCCGCCAAACCAGGGAGGGGGCGTTCCGATGTCCACCTGATCGGCCGCCCTCAGCGGGCTCGGTCGGGCGCAAGCGCG
>JAQGLR010000085.1 GCA_028292765.1 Massilia sp.
TCGTGGTCGGCACCGACGCCCTCGCCATGGGCCTGAACATGCCGATCGCGCGCATCGTGATGACCACGGCCGTGAAATACAACGGCGTCGAGGAAGAGGAAATCTCGGCGGCGCTCGCCAAGCAGATTGCCGGGCGGGCAGGGCGCTACGGCGTGCACGAAGAAGGTTTCGTCGCCGGCTACGACGACGACACCCACGAAGTCATGCGCTCCCTGATGAAGGAAAAGATCCCGCCGGTGCCGGCCACCGGCTTTGCGGTGGCGCCCTCGCTCGAGCAGCTGCACCGCATCTCGTCGGTGACCGGCGAAACCTCGCTGGTGAAACTGCTCAAGCGTTTCGTGCACAACATCGACGTGCCGGACGGCTTCTTTTATCCGCGCATCACCGAGGAACAGAACGAACGCGCCGAATGGCTCGACACCCTGGACCTGTCGGTGGCCGAGAAATTCATGCTGTCGCTGGTGCCGATCTCGAGCCGGGTGCCGATGCTGCAAAGCGCCTGGGAACATTGGGCGCTGGCGCTGGCCAGGAAAAAGGTCAGCCGCCTGACGCCGAATCCGGAAGGCCTGCTCTGGAAAAACCTGCAGGAGGTGGAAGACACCTGCCGCATGTATTCGGCCTATGCCTGGCTCGGCTACCGCCAGCCGGACTTCTTTCCGAGCATCGAAGAAGCGCAACACCTGGCGCGCGAGGCGTCGGAGCGGGTCGATTCGCTGCTGCAGCAACAGAATGCGGCCACGCGCAAGCGGCAGGGTAGCGCAGGCAAACCGAAACGCAGGGCGTAGTTGTTCGTTTTCGTCACGTACAATCCGAATATGAGCAAACACACCCTTGAGAGCCTGAACCAACGAGGCGTCGGTACCTTCCCCGGCTACCTCGGCATCGAAATTACCGAAGTCGGCGAGCAGCGCCTGGCCGCTCGGCTACCGGTCAAACCGCACTTGCTGGCGCCGAACGGCTACCTGCACGCGGGCAGCATCGTCTCGCTGGCCGACACGGCCGCCGGCTATGCCTGCATCGTGCACCTGCCGGAAGGGGCGATCAACTTCACCACGATCGAATTGAAATCGAACCATGTCGGCACCGCACGCGAAGGTGCGATCGCCTGCGTGGCAACGGCGGCGCACCTTGGCCGTACGACCCAGGTGTGGGACGTCACGGTGACGAACGAGGCGAATGGCAAGACTATCGCGCTGTTCCGCTGCACCCAGATGATTATCTATCCGAAATAAACTCAGGGCGATGGCACGCAGGCCGCCGCAACGCCGGCGGCCGTGCCGCCCACGGCCGGCAGGTCCGACGGCGATTTGCCGTTGCCGACCAGGATGGCCGGCTGTCCCTTGTACGTCAGTTTCAATTCCTCGCCCGCATACTTGACGAGCGCCTTTGGCACGAATACGGCGAACCGGTAATTCAGGTCCGGGTAAAAGCCGCTCTGGAAGATCTGCTCGGGCGGCCCTTCCTGGATCTCGGCGGCAATGGCGTCGAGGATTGGCTGGGTGTCGCCGGCGTTGTTCAGGTCGACCTGGCCCTGGTAGCGCAGGGAGTAGGGCGGCAGCCCGCCGAATTCGCGGTCCTCGTAACTGACGCGGAAATTGTTGACGTTGTAGTGGAAGCCGCGGCGCGCGTGCGGGGTGACGTCGACATTGCACAGGACAAAAATGGCCCAGAAGCCGCCGCCATTGACCGGCGACAGATGGCCGACGCGGTACAGCGCGGCCGAGAGGGGGATCGGGTTGGTGAAGCGGATCTCGTGCGCATTGGCGACGTGCTGGTAATGCAGGACAGCCAGGGCCTTCGGCTTCGGCCCGGCACACGCGCTCAGGCCAACGAGTGCGGCAGCGATGCCTATCCTGCGGAAAAAATGACCCATTGCATCTCCTTTGCGAGCATGACCGCACGCCCCCGGGCAGCGGACGCATCAAGCTTGGCCGATTCTGGCGTTGCAGGCTTGCGTTAAGTCAGGCGTGCTGTGGCATATAACTTACCGCCTTGGCGACACCATACCTGCATATCCAGTTTAATGACAGATCGTCATGTCTGCAAGGCAAGCACGGCTGCATTGCGCGGTCAGCCGGCTGCCAGCGCTTTCTGCAGCAGCGCGTGCACTTCCGAAAAGTCGGGTTCGCCGACATAACGCTTGAGGATGGTGCCGTCCCTGGCGATCACGAAGGTGGTCGGGGTCAGGGTCACGTCGCCAAAGGAGCGGGCCAGGTCGCCACCCGAGTCGAGCGCGACGATGAAGGGCAGCTTGCGCGTTTCGGTGAAGTTGAGGACGTAGTTGGGCGGGTCGTACTGCATTGCGACGGCGACAAATTCCAGGCCCTGGCCCTTGAACGTGTTATACGTGTCGACCATCGCGGGCATTTCGCGCACGCAGCTGACGCAGGAGGTTGCCCAAAAATTGACCATCACCACCTTGCCGCGCAGGTTCGCCGTGCTGATCTTGTCGCCGGCAATGCTGATGAAGGTGACCTCGGGCGCCTTTTCGCCCTTTGCCAGCGTGGCGTAGCCGACGCCGGCCAGCGCGAGCACGGCGGCGCCAATGGCGGCGAGTTTGATCCAGGAGCGGGTGGGAGCGGTCATGGCGTTGGCGTAAAAAAAGCGGAGGAGGAGCCGATGTCGAGAGGGTTCCTCGCCCCGCCGGATATTACAGGGCGACCGAAGAGCTCTTCGGGAATTGCGCGCGCAGTTCTTCTTCGCTCATGTACTCGAAGAGTTTTACCACGCGCTGGACGCCCGCCACGCTCTGGGCGATCTTCGCTCCCAGGTCGCCTTCGCGATGGGTCACGCGGCCCATCAGGTAGACGGTGCCGCGCTCGGTGACGACCTTGAACGAGGTGGCCGAAATCGTCCTCATCTCGACCAGGCTGCCCTTGACGTTGCCGGTGATCAGCGCGTCCGACGAGCGCGAGGTGTAGCTCGACGGCCCGGCCACGACCAGCTCATTGATGACGGTCGTCACGTTTTCGATGTTGCGCACTTCGCGCTCGACCGCCGCCTTCATCGCTTCGTCGCGCACTTCGCCGGTCAGCAGCACCTTGCGGTTGTAGCTGGCGATGTTCACGTGGCCGGCGCTGCCGACGAGTTTCGGCACCTGCACCTCGGCCTTGACCGTGATCGACTTGTCCTCGGTCTGCGCGCCCAGCGTGCGGCGGTCCATGGTTGCGGCCGCACCCATGGCGGCGCCGCCGACGATCAGCGGCACGCAGCCCTGCAGTGAACCCCGCAGCGCAACAATCAGGACGGCTTTCGCCAGCGGGTGGGCGTTCAGGCCGGGTTTAATCATTCTCGTCTCCTCCGAAAAGCGCGACGTCGATGCCGTCGCAAATGCAATGGATCGCGACCAGATGCACTTCCTGGATGCGCGCGGTACGGCTGTGCGGTACGTTGATGTGCACGTCGGCGTCGGTCAGCAGCTTGGCCAGCGCGCCGCCGTCCTTGCCGGTGAGGGCCACGACGCGCATTTCGCGCTCGAGCGCCGCTTCCACGGCGGCCAGCACGTTGGCCGAGTTGCCCGAGGTGGAAATGGCCAGCAGGATGTCGCCGGCCTGGCCGAAGGCCTGCACCTGCTTCGAGAAAATCTCGCGGTAGCTGTAGTCGTTGCCGACCGCCGTCAGGATCGACGTGTCGGTGGTCAGCGAGATGGCCGGCAGCGGGAAGCGCTCGCGCTCGAAGCGGCCGACCAGTTCGGCCGCGAAGTGCTGGCAGTCGGCGGCGGAACCGCCGTTACCGCAGGCCAGGATCTTGTTGCCATTGGACAGGGCGCCGAACATCAGTTCGATCGCCTGTGAAATGGGTTGCGACAGGGCCGCGGCCGACCTCAGTTTGAGGTCGGCGCTCTCCTGGAAGTGAGCAAGGATGCGTTGAGTATTCATAGCCGAAGATTATAGTGTAGTACCCGGCAGTGGCGGCAAAGCGTTTTAAGAATTGCTTACAACTCAATACGCTTCGATCGCGTTGCGCAGCCACTCCAGCTGGTCGCCATCGATGGCAACCACGTCGAAGCGGCAGGGCGGGGTGGCAGGCAGGCGTTGCAGGTAGAACTGGGCGGCGCGCACCAGGCGCCGGATCTTGGCGGGCGTGATGCTGGCCGCGGCCCCGCCGTGGCGGCCGTCGGCGCGCTGGCGTACTTCAACAAAAACGAGCGTGTCGCCGTCGCGCATGATGAGGTCGATCTCGCCGCCTTTACACGTGAAATTGGCCTCCACCAGCGCCAGGCCATGGCGTTTCAGGTGGCGCAGCGCCGTTTGCTCCCAGTCGCGGCCCTGGGCCTGCTTCTCGGACAAGCGCGGCGGCCGCATGTCAATGTCCGCTCACTGCGCGGTCGTCACCGCTTCGAAACCGATGCCGTCGCGGTACACGGCGGCCGCTTCATCGCGCCGCAAGGTCCAGGCGCCATTGTTCATGCGCACCGTGAGGCGGCCCGTCACGCCGTCGAGCTCGAAGTCCGCGCCGGGGCGCTGCGCCAGTTCGCGCGCGACGCGAAAGGCGTCGATGCCGAGCGCGTACAGGCGCTGCATGTCGAGCGAGTTGTCGAACGACTGGGCATCGACCGGGCGCGGGTACATCATGACTTGCGGATGGTCGGGCTGGACCGTCCACGGCACGTCGAGCAGGCGGACGCCGTCCAGTTCCGGGACCGAGGCGCCCGGCGTGCGGCCCGGATTGGCGACCGACACGCCATAGGTCGGGAGCGAGGTCCCGAGGGCGCTGCGCACCTGGCGCAGCTGGCCGGCGTCGAGCGCGGCGAACACGAGTTGCGGGCGGTCGATCTCGAGCCGCGAACGCAGCTCGGCCAGCGCATTGCCGTCGACATAGCCGTCCAGCACCGGCAGTTCGACGGTGGCGTTGTTGTGGCCCAGGCGCGACCAGCGCGCCGCAAAGGCGCCCACCACGCGCTGCTGCCAGGCAGCGCTCCCGCCCAGCACGAGCGCCCGCCCGCCCGGATGTTCGCTCGCGGCCCAGTCCGCGACCTGGCGCGCTTCGTCCTCCAGCGACAGGCCCACCACCAGCATCTGCCGCGGCAGCGGCAGGTCGACTTGCGGATGGGTCAGCGCCAGCGTCGGCTTGGTCACGCCATTGCTGGCGGCGACCGCGGCGACGGCGGGACGGGCCAGGGGGCCGACGATGATGTCGTTCTGTTCGACGGCCCTGGCATAGGCAGCCAGCGTCGACTCGGGTGTATCGCCGCTGGGAATGACATTTACTTCGATCCCCACGCGGTCGCGTTCGTGACCGGCCAAGAAGCCGGCGCGCACGGCTTCGGCGGCCTGGACCAGCGAGCCTGACTGCAACGGCAGCAGCAGGGCGATGCGGGCCATGCCACTGTTCGCCGCGGGACGCGCTGCTGATCCGCCATTACCCGGATACAGTTCGACGGGCGAGGTGACCGTGTCCGAAGGCCGCTGCTCCGGCGGCGGCACCGGCCGTGGCGCACTTGTGTTTGGCAGGGCGGGCGCGCACAATCCGCCCGGTACCCCGCATCCGAGATCGGGCGGCAGCGGCGTGCTGCCGCAACCCGCCATCAGGCCGAGCACGCTCGTTGCGATCAGGCCTTTTAGATTTTTTATTAGCATTGCACCCTCAACATGACCGATAACATGACTGACAAGCAGTCCTTCGATATTGCCCGGCTCCCCGTGATGGCCGAGGCAGCCCCGCAGTCTTATCCCACGGCAACATTGTACGTGGTGGCCACGCCGATCGGCAACGCGACCG
>JAQGLR010000106.1 GCA_028292765.1 Massilia sp.
GCGTGGTCGACTATAACGTCAAGGTCCGCGTCAAGTCCGACGGCAGCGGCGTGGATATCGCCAACGTCAAGATGTCGATGAACCCGTTCGACGAAATCGCGCTCGAAGAAGCGACCCGTTTGAAGGAGGCCGGCAAGGTCACCGAGGTGGTAGCGGTGTCGATCGGCGTGCCGCAGTGCCAGGAAACCCTGCGCACCGGCATGGCGATCGGTGCGGACCGCGGCATCCTGGTCGAGACGGCTGGCGATACCGAGCCGCTGGCCGTGGCCAAGATCCTGAAGGCGCTGGCAGACAAAGAGCAGCCGCAGCTGATCATCCTCGGCAAGCAGGCGATCGACGACGATTCGAACCAGACCGGCCAGATGCTGGCAGCCCTGCTGGGCTGGCCGCAGGCGACGTTTGCCTCGAAAGTGGTGCTGGAAGACGGTAAAGCGACCGTGACGCGCGAGGTCGATGGCGGCCTGGAGACGGTTGCCTTGACCCTTCCTGCGATCATCACCACCGACCTGCGCCTGAACGAGCCGCGCTACGTCACGCTGCCGAACATCATGAAGGCGAAGAAGAAGCCGCTGGAAACCGTCAAGCCCGAAGACCTGGGCGTCGACGTCACCCCGCGCCTGAAGACCATCAAGGTCGTCGAGCCGGCCAAGCGCACGGCAGGCATCATGGTGCCGGACGTCGCCACGCTGGTGCAGAAGCTGCGCACTGAAGCCAAAGTTATCTAAAAATATAGGAAACATCATGGTCGCACTAGTCATCGCTGAACACGATAACGGCTCCCTGAAGGGCGCAACCCACCACACCGTGACCGCGGCCGCCCAGTGCGGCACAGGATCTGGAAGCGAGGTCCACGTGCTGGTCGCCGGTTCCAACTGCGGCCCTGCGGCCGAAGCCGCCGCGCAGATCGCCGGCGTCTCGAAAGTGCTGGTCGCCGACGCGCCGCACTTCGCCGA
The DNA here is from genome assembly GCA_028292765.1 of Massilia sp. Taxonomy (GTDB): domain Bacteria; phylum Pseudomonadota; class Gammaproteobacteria; order Burkholderiales; family Burkholderiaceae_D; genus Telluria. Next base: position 954 of record JAQGLR010000106.1, read on the forward strand.
CGGACTGGCCGAAAACGTGGCCGAGCAGATCCTGGCCGTCGCCGGTTCGTACTCGCACATCCTGGCCCCGGCCACCGCCTTCGGCAAGAACATCCTGCCGCGCGTCGCCGCCAAACTGGACGTCGCCCAGATCTCGGAAATCACCAAAGTCGATTCGCCCGACACCTTCGAGCGCCCGATCTACGCCGGCAACGCGATTGCGACCGTGCAGTCGCTTGATCCCATCAAGGTCATCACCGTGCGCGGCACCGGCTTCGACGCCGCTGCAGCAAGCGGTGGTTCGGCCGCCGTCGAGCAGATCGCCGCTGCCGCCGACTTCGGCAAGTCGGCCTTTGTCGGCCGCGAGCTGGCGAAATCGGACCGTCCGGAACTGACCGCCGCCAAGATCATCGTCTCCGGTGGCCGCGGCATGGGTTCGGGCGACAACTTCAAGCTGCTCGAGCCGCTGGCCGACAAGCTCGGCGCGGCAATGGGCGCCTCGCGCGCGGCAGTCGACGCCGGCTACGTGCCGAACGACTGGCAAGTCGGCCAGACCGGCAAGATCGTCGCGCCATCGCTGTACATCGCCGTCGGTATTTCGGGCGCGATCCAGCACCTGGCCGGCATGAAGGACTCGAAAACCATCGTGGCGATCAACAAGGATCCGGAAGCGCCGATCTTCGCGGTGGCGGACTATGGCCTGGTGGGCGACCTGTTCGAGGTCATTCCCGCACTCGTGCAAGAACTCGGCTAAGTCGGTTTCCTAAGCACCTGCAGGCCACGCTGGTCCGGCATATCGCCAGGCTGCCGTGGCCTGTTTCACATCTAATTCCGAGGAGATCAAGGTGAGCTACCAAGCCCCGATCAAAGACATGCTGTTCGTGATGAACGAACTGGCCGGTTTGCAGCAGGTCAGCGCGCTGCCAGGCTGCGAAGACGCGACCGTGGACACCGTCGAAGCCGTGCTGGAGGAGAAGGCGAAGTTCTGCGGCGAAGTCGTCGCCCCGCTGAACCATCCGAGCGACAAGGAGCCGAGCTTCTGGCACGACGGCCAGGTGACCACGTCGGCCGGCTTCAAGGTCGCGTTCAAGGCCTTTGGCGAATCCGGCTGGCAGGGCGTGCAGCATCCAGCCGAATTCGGCGGCCAGGGCTTGCCCAAGCTCGTCGCGACGCCTTGCACCGAAATGCTGAATGCCGCATCGATCTCGTTCGCGCTGGTCGCGCTGCTGACCGACGGCGCCATCGAGGCGCTGCTCACTGCCGGATCCGACGAGCAGAAAGCGCTCTACCTGGAGCCGCTCATCACCGGCAAGTGGACCGGCACCATGAACCTGACCGAGCCGCAGGCGGGTTCCGACCTGGCCGCCGTGCGCACGCGCGCCGTGCCGCAGGGCGACGGTACCTACAAGATTTTCGGCACCAAGATCTACATCACCTACGGCGAGCATGACATGGCCGAGAACATCATCCACCTGGTGCTGGCCCGCACGCCGGACGCGCCAGCGGGCGTGAAGGGGATCTCGCTGTTCATCGTGCCGAAATTCCTGGTGGGCGCGGACGGCACGCCGGGCGCGCGCAACGACGCGCACTGCGTCTCGATCGAGCACAAATTGGGCATCAAGGCCAGCCCGACTGCCGTGCTGCAGTTCGGCGACAACGGCGGCGCCATCGGCACCCTGGTCGGCGAAGAAAACCGCGGCCTGGAGTACATGTTCATCATGATGAACGCGGCCCGTTTCGGTGTCGGCATGCAGGGCATTGGCCTGGCCGAGCGCGCCTACCAGCAGGCCGTGGCGTTTGCAAAAGAACGCATCCAGTCGCGCGACCTCGCCGGTTCCGCCGGCCCGGTGGCCATCATCAACCACCCGGACGTGCGCCGCATGCTGATGTCGATGCGCGCCCAGACCGAAGCGGCGCGTGCGCTGGCGTATGTCGGCGCGGGCATCTCCGACGTCGCCCATTATCACGCGGACGAGGCGACCCGCAAGGCCAGCCTGGCGGTCTACGAATACCTGGTCCCGATCATCAAGGGCTGGTCGACCGAGATGAGCGAAAACGTCACGCGCGACGGCGTGCAGGTGCATGGCGGTATGGGCTTCATCGAGGAGACCGGCGCGGCGCAGCACTACCGCGATGCCAAGATCCTGACCATCTACGAAGGCACCACCGCGATCCAGGCGAACGACCTGGTCGGCCGCAAGACCGTGCGCGATGGCGGCGCGACCGCGAAATCGATCCTGGCCCAGGTGCGCGCGGTCGAGGCGGCGCTGGGTGAAGCGCAGGGCGCCGACCTGGCCGCGATCCGCAAGCAGCTCGCCCTGGGCAGCAGCGCGCTGGAGGAGGTCGTCGACTTCGTCGTGGCGAACGCGAAGTCGGATATCAAGGGCGTCTTCGCCGGTTCCGTGCCCTACCTGAAGCTGGCCGGCATCGTGCTGGGCGGCTGGCAGATGGCGCGCGCGGCCCTCGTCGCGCAGCAAAAGCTCGACGCGGGCGAAGGCAAGGGGGACATCGACCCCGCCTTCCTGCGCGCGAAGATCGCCACCGCGCGCTTCTTTGCCGACCACATCCTGTCAGGCGCGGGCGGCCTGCGCAGCGCGATCGTCGAAGGCAGCGCCGGCGTGCTGGCGCTGGAGGTGGAGCAGTTCTGAGCGAGCAGTTCCGAGTGCTCATTGAAAGCGGCCTGCGGGCCGCTTTTTAATTGGCGTGGCGAAGACTGTCGTGTTATATCCCGTTAACTACATAATGTTGAACAATATTCCGATTGCTAAGTTTTCTCTCGATAAAAGTTTGCAGGAAATAATATGAGGCGATATTTAGTTTGGCGCAAAGCGAGCTCGTGTTGAGTGAACTAACTTGTACTCACGCCGCGAATGAGCCGCACGGCCTCCGACAATCACCGGCTCGACGAAGGAGATTCACGATGGCTGCCAAGGAACAGTTGGAGAAGAAGCGCGAGGACCACGACCACGACCACGACCACGACCATGATCATGATCATGGCAAGGATCGCGACAAGTGCCGGTACCACTCGCACCACATCCACGAGCTGGAAAAGAACGTCAAGAAGATGGCCGACCGGATCGATGACCTGGGCCGCGGGGCGCACCTGCGCGAGCTGCAGCGCATCATCGACTGTCGGAGCTGGATCTCGCCTGCCGAGCTGGTCTTTGTCAATAACATCCTTGACCACATCTTTGGTGAGTTGTGCACCGTCGAGCGCCTGCAGGTCGACCTCGCCAAGGCCTGCCGTAAAGTCGACAAGGATCGTCACTGAACGGTCGGCATTTCGCACGGAGCGGCCTGCGGGCCGCTTTTTTTATGCTTCGGCTCCTCGCGCACCCATAATCGGCTGAGTTTGATCTCGGATAAACGGAACACTACAGTCGCGTTCGTAAGCTGGCTCCATTCACCCATCCATACAGGGAGCCAATATGCTATCGACGCTCGTGCGTAACACCCTCTATCCAGCCCTGGCCGTCTCCTCCTTGCTGTTGCTGGCCGCCTGCGGTGGCGGCGGCGATTCCAGCCCGGACGCCAGCGCCGGCGATCCCCCGGCAGCGCCAAGTCCCCCGCCGCCGCCCGCCCAGCCCGCACCGCCGCCGCAACCGAGCCCGCCGCCCAGCCCGCCCCCGCCCGAGGTCGTGCTGGCCGACACCCATACCGAGCTCGTCGCCGGAACCATCACCAGCCGCCCGGGCTGGCCGGCCTGGGTGGCGCCGGCCAACCGCGCCCCGGTGGGCGGCGTCAGCTGCCTCATCAACGAAAACTACCACCTGCATTCGCTGGTCTCGATCTACAAGGATGGGGTGCGCCAGGGCTTGCCCGAGAACGTCGGGCGCAGCGGCTGTGCCTACGAGTTGCACACGCATGACGTCATGGGGGTGGTGCACATCGAAACCGACGTGCCGAAAAAGTTCACGCTGGGCCAGTTCTTCGCGCTGTGGAACCAGCCGCTGGGGGTCGGCGGCACGGCCGGGCTGGCGGGGCCGATCCGCTTCTACCTGATCGAGAACGAGAAACTCACGCCGTTCACGGGCGATCCGGCGCAACTGGAGCTGGCGGCGCACCGCGAAATCGTCATCATCAGCGGTACCGCGCCGCCGGTGCTGCCGAAGTACCGCTGGCCGACCGGCCTGTGACGGCAGGGGCGCTCTTAGCCGTAGGTTCCGCCGGTGTACATCAGGTCGAGCAGCCGCGAAATCGTGGCGATCAGGACCGTCGTGCCGACCAGCAAGGTCAGCACGAGCAATACGGCCAGCGGCCAGTTCGAGCGCGACTGCTTGCCCGAATTCGCATTGAAGCGTGCGTCCCATTTGTCGTCGGGGCTCAGGCCGATGACCAGCGCGCTGATGAAAGCGGCAATGCCCGAGATGAGAACCGGCAGCAGCGCGTAGAAAGAATGGAGGCCGTCCACCTTGCTATACAGGAGGGCGGCGAGCGGCAGGCTGCTTGCGTGCAGCAGGCCGAGCCGGTCGACGGCGCCGTGCAGGTAGAAGCGGTGCGCCCCGAGCATACCGAGGACCAGTGCCAGGGCAGTGGCGAGCGTCTTGTTCTTGTGTGCCATGCGTTAATGAATGAGATGCGGCGATGTGATGCAGCGAATGTGTTACACGGAAACACCGAGTATCGTTCAAAAAGGTAGCAAAAGCATCAGATTTTATGTAAATGCTATGTATCAACTTGTAGCGGACCCATGCCGGGAAGCAGGCGGGGACCAGGCTGGCGGGAGGCGGGCGGCAGGGGCAGGTAGCGGTCGCGCAGAAAATCGGCGATAATGCTTAATTCGGCCGGGACCGCGCGCCCGTTGTCCGCCCCTTGTCGTTATCGCTTGCTGCCCTGGGGCATTGCGCGCTATAATCGTCGGCTTTCTCCGCCCAGCACAACTTTTTGGAAATATTATGGTCGTTATTCGTTTAGCTCGTGGAGGCGCCAAGAAGCGCCCGTTCTTCAACATCGTTGCAACCGATTCGCGTAACCGTCGCGATGGCCGTTTCATCGAGCGCATCGGTTTCTACAACCCGATGGCGTCGGGCGCCGAAGTCGGCCTGCGCATCACCGCTGATCG
>JAQGLR010000236.1 GCA_028292765.1 Massilia sp.
ATAGGATATTTTGCGGAACTTTCAAGGAACTTATTGATCTTCGTCAGTTCAACTTGGGCACCGCAGGACCCGACACGGCCTTCACCGCCCCTGCCCCGACCGAGGCGCCGAACTTCTTCAGTACCCGCTCCGGCAAGCCTTCGTGCGCCGTGTAGTCGACGATGTCCTCGGCCTTGACGATGTCGCGGGCGACCGTGTCGACCGTGCCGAAACCGTCCGCGAGTCCCATCTCGACCGCCTTTGCCCCGGTCCAGTACAGGCCGGAGAAGGTTTCCGGCGTTTCCTTCAGGCGCGTCCCGCGGCCCGAACGCACCACCGAGATAAATTGCTGGTGGATATCGTTCAACATCTCCTGCGCATGGGCGCGGTGCTTGTCGGACTGCGGGCTGAACGGGTCGAGGAAGCCCTTGTTGGCGCCGGCCGTCAGCAAACGCCGTTCGACGCCCAGCTTTTCCATGGTGCCGGTGAAACCGAAACTGTCCATCAGCACGCCGACCGAGCCGACGATGCTGGCCTTGTTCACATAAATCTTGTCGGCGGCGGCGGCGATGTAATAGCCGCCGGAAGCGCAGATTTCGTCGACCACCACGTACAGCGGCTTGTCCGGATAGCCGCGCTTGAGGCGCAGGATTTCATCGACGATGATGCCGGCTTGCACCGGGCTGCCGCCAGGGCTGTCGATGCGCAGCACCACCGCGGCCGAGCCGGCGTCGGAAAAGGCCTTGTTCAGCGAAGGGATGACATTGTCGGCCGCGCCGCTGCCTTCTGCTTCGATCTCGCCGCTAATTTCGATGAGCGCCGTATGGCGGCCCAGGTTTTCATCCTCCCCGCCGAGGCTCAGGTCGAAGTAAGTCCAGAGGCCGATCACCAGGATGGCGAGGAAGGCCAGCCGGAAAAAGATACTCCAGCGGCGCGCGGCGCGCCGCTCCCTGATGGTGGCGAAGACCAGCTTTTCGAGCGTGTCGCGCTCCCAGTTGCCGGCAGTCGGGTCGGCCACGAAGCGGCCCTCCCCGTCATTCCTTAAGTTGTCGCTCATAAGTGTCTGAAGTTAATAATATTGGCACTGCGCATTGGCACTGCGATAGCACTGCATTCACAAGCAGCCGTCAGCCGGCCGGCGCGCTGATCCGTTCATCGGGTTGCCAGTACACCTTGCCGTCCGCCTCGCGCACGGCGATCGACCGCAGGCGCGCGCCGCGGCACGGACCGCCCGCGCACACGCCGCTTTCCGGCCGGTAGACCGCGCCATGCGTCGCGCACATGATGTATTCGCCGCCCGATTCGAAGAACTGCCCTTGCACCCAGTCCAGTTCGATCGGGACATGGGCGCAGCGGTTCAGGTAGGCATAGGCCGTGCCGTGGAAGCGCACGACGAAGCCGGTTGCCGCCTCGCCGAACACCGATACGGGAAAGCGCACCCCGGCGCCGCCATCTTGCAGCGCGTCGGAATCGCAGATCGGCACCTCGGCCAGATTCTCGGCCATATTACGCGTATTCGGCCAGCCAGGCGTGCAGCTCGACCGCGGTTTTCGCCGAGTACAGCGGGCGGCAGGCCTGCAACTGGTCGACTGGATGGGCGCCATACTCAACGGCAATGCCTGCGGCGCCGGCGTTCCTCGCCATGAGCAGGTCGTGCGTGGTGTCGCCGATCATCACGGTGCGCCGCATGTCCTGGCCGAGCTCGCGCGTCAGCTCCTGCAGCATGGCCGGATGGGGCTTGGAAAAAGTTTCGTCCGCACAGCGCGTGGCGTCGAAAGTGGACAACAGGCCGGCGGCATTCAGGGCCCGGTTCAGGCCGACGCGGCTCTTGCCGGTCGCCACCGCCAGGAAATAGCCCTGCTGGTGAAGTTCGCTCAACATCTCGCGAACGCCCTTGAACAGCACCAGTTCGTGGTCTTTCGTCAGGAAGTGGTAGCGGTAGCGCTCGACCAGGCGCGGGTACATTGCCGGCGCCATGTCGGGGATCGCCGCCTGCATCGCTTCCGGCAGGGCCAGCCCGATCACATGCGAGGCGGCCTCGTCGCTGGGAACCGGCAGGCCGACATCGCGCGCGGCGGCCTGGATGCAACGCACGATGGCGACGGTACTGTCCATCAGCGTGCCGTCCCAGTCGAAGACGATCAGATCAAATTGCTTTCTTGGCATGTCTTCCGGCAAACCGCCGGCTCCTGTTGTTTACCCCGTTAGCGGACGGCCGTGCCGTCCACGCGTCGATAGTGATATGTTGGATATTCGCGATGTACCGAGAACCGTGCAATGTCAAATTGTACGGATGTTCTTCAGTTCACCGCCTGCCCCAAGCTTAACAAGAAACGGTCGCACTCTGCTGGCAAGGGCGCCTGCAGCGTCATCGGCTGGCCGGTTTCCGGGTGCGTGAACGTGATCTTGTAAGCGTGCAGGAACATGCGGCGCAGCGCGCCACGCGACTGGTCGGCCTTTTGCAGCGCCTTGTTCAGGGCGAAATCGCCGTATTTCTCGTCGCCCAGGATGGGAAAGCCCGACGATGCCAGGTGAACCCGGATCTGGTGCGTGCGTCCGGTCTTCAGTTCGGCCTCGAGCAGCGCAAAGCGTTCCCACTTGCGCAGCAGGTTGAATACCGTATGCGACTCCATGCCGCCAGCCTGCACCACCACGCGCCGTTCGCCTTCCGGGGTCGAATATTTATGCAAGGGCAGTTTCACGTGCTGGCGCTTGTTGATCCAGTCGCCGACCACCGCGGCCAGGTAGCGCTTGTCGGTGTGGCCATCGCGCATCTGCTCGTGCAAATTGGTCAGGGCCGAACGCTTTTTCGCCAGCAACAGCAAGCCCGAGGTTTCGCGGTCGAGGCGGTGGACGAGTTCGAGGAACTTGGCGTCCGGGCGCGACGCGCGCAACTGTTCAATAACGCCATACGACACGCCCGAGCCGCCGTGCACGGCGACGCCGGACGGCTTGTCGATGACCAGCAGGTGCGTGTCTTCGTGGACGATGCGGAATTCGGCGCCCGGCACCGGCGCCGTATGGTTTTTTTCGGCAATACGGATCGGCGGAATGCGTACCATGTCGCCACTCTCGAGCCGGTACAACTGGTCGATACGGCCCTTGTTGACCCGGACTTCGCCGGAGCGCAGGATCCGGTAAATGTGGCTTTTCGGAACGCCTTTGCACACCCGCAGCAGGTAGTTATCGATGCGCTGGCCGGCCTCTTCTTCGGTGATCGTGACGAACTGTGCTGCTAACGCCTGTGATGAAGGGGGAACAACCTCATTTTGCATCTTCATATGGCCTGTCTTCCCAGAAATTCTCTCTAAGTCCTTCATTTTGAATATATAATCGACAGGCGGCGGTGAAACCTCTGCAGGTGTAAGAATTAA
>JAQGLR010000238.1 GCA_028292765.1 Massilia sp.
CGCCGGCCTGTCGCGCATGCTGCAGGCACGCCATCCCCGAATCGCCACACGCTCGGTTGCCGACTTCCGCTCACTCGACGGTATCGCCGCCTGGCTGGGCCGTCATGTCGAATAACCTATTCACGCCCCCCATACCTGATATTGCTAATCGGAATTGGCGCAAACGCCGGAACGAGCCTATAACTGGTGTATTGTCGATCCACGCGAACCGGCTTTTGCCGGACGCTGCAAGGCAATCTCAGGAGATAATATGAAACAGGTATTGAACGCAGTCGCAGGAATGCTGATGCGCGCCGCCCACGGCCGCGCCGAGCAAGTGATGCATGCGCAGGCGAACGCCAGTGCAGCGCAAGACTATCGTTCGAACGCGGGCGGTTGGAACTGATATCGCCACGACATCGCGCAACATGCAGTCAAAAAGCCAACCTTCGGGTTGGCTTTTTCTTGCTTGCAGCCCGCTGTCGATTTGCCTCGCCACCCTGTGATGTTGATGGGCCAAAGCGGGTTTTCGCTTCTACCGCCCAAGCTGAAATTGAGCCGCTCAAGTTGCTCTCAGGCACCGCATGAGCCTGCATAACGGCGAATGCGTACTGTCGCGCAAATTCGGCCTCTTCCCGGCGCTATGTTCATTCAACTGATATCGGCAATTGCAATCGTGGTCTTTGTCCACCTGTGCACCATGGCTGCTCGAGCGGTGTGCAGGCGATTCTCGGCATGTTGCCGCCACAAGCCGTCGAAGGGCGCTGGGGAAAGCGCCTGCCCCTGCTGCTGCTGGTGCCGACCTTGATACTGCCTGGAGGCTGGCTGCTGGCGCTGGTGTTCGCGTTCCTGCGTCCCTAGCGCCAGTCCGCGCTACATGCCTGGCCTATGAAAAAACCCCGCAGGCCCTGGGGGCGCGGGGTTTGTGCAGCAGGTGCAGGCCTGCCGGAGCAGGCCTGTGTACCTTACATCGACGCCAGCTTCTGCCAGGTCTCGATCACCGAGTCAGGATTGAGCGACATCGATTCGATGCCCTGCTCCACCAGCCACTGCGCGAACTCCGGATTGTCCGACGGCCCCTGGCCGCAGATGCCGATGTACTTGCCCTGCGCCAGGCAGGCCTTGATCGCCAGCGACAGCATGGCTTTCACGGCCGGGTCGCTTTCGTCGAAGTCGGCGGCCAGCAGCGGCATGCCCGAGTCGCGGTCCAGGCCCAGGGTCAGCTGGGTCAGGTCGTTCGAGCCGATCGAGAAGCCGTCGAAGAACTCGAGGAAGCGCTCGGCCAGGATCGCGTTCGACGGCACTTCGCACATCATGATGACGCGCAGGCCGTTTTCGCCGCGCTTCAGGCCATATTTCGCCAGCAGGCCGATGACCTTCTCGGCCTGGCCCAGGGTGCGCACGAACGGGATCATGAGCTCGACGTTGGTCAGGCCCATCTCTTCGCGCACGCGCTTCATGGCGAGGCATTCCATCTCGAACGACTCGGCGAAGTCCTCGGCCAGGTAGCGCGCGGCGCCGCGGAAGCCCAGCATCGGGTTTTCTTCGTCCGGCTCGTAGCGCGAGCCGCCGATCAGCTTCTTGTATTCGTTCGACTTGAAGTCGGACAGGCGCACGATCACCGGCTTCGGCCAGAACGCGGCGGCAATCGTCGCCACGCCTTCGGCCAGTTTGTCGACGTAGAAGGCTTTCGGCGAAGCGTGGCCGCGCGCCACCGATTCGACCGCCTTCTTCAGGTCGGCGTCGATGTTCGGGTACTCGAGGATCGCCTTCGGGTGCACGCCGATGTTGTTGTTGATGATGAACTCGAGGCGGGCCAGGCCGACGCCGTTGTTCGGCACCGACTGGAAGTCGAAGGCCAGCTGCGGGTTGCCGACGTTGAGCATGATCTTGGTCTTGATCGGCGGCAGTTCGCCGCGCGAGACTTCCGTGACCTCGGTTTCCAGCAGGCCGTCGTAGATCTTGCCTTCGTCGCCTTCGGCGCAGGACACGGTGACGAAGGTGCCGTCCTTCAGCAGTTCGGTGGCGTCGCCGCAGCCGACGACTGCCGGCACGCCCAGTTCACGGGCGATGATCGCCGCGTGGCAGGTGCGCCCGCCGCGGTTGGTGACGATCGCCGAGGCGCGCTTCATGACCGGCTCCCAGTTCGGGTCGGTCATGTCCGCGACCAGCACGTCGCCGGGCTGCACGCGTTCCATCTCGGACGGGTCCTTGATGACGCGCACCGGGCCGGCGCCGATCTTCTGGCCGATCGCGCGGCCTTGCGTCAGCACGGTGCCGGTGCCCTTCAGCGAAAAGCGCTGCTGGGCGTCGGTCGACTTCTGCTGCGACTTCACGGTTTCGGGACGCGCCTGCAGGATGAAGAGCTTGCCGTCGCGGCCGTCCTTGCCCCACTCGATGTCCATCGGGCGGCCGTAGTGGTTTTCGATGATGACGGCGTACTTCGCCAGCTCGACGACTTCGGCGTCGGTCAGCGAATAGCGGTTGCGCAGCTCGATCGGCACGTCGACGGTTTTCACGGAGCGGCCGGCTTTCGCCTCGCTGGTGAATTCCATCTTGATCATTTTCGAGCCGATGTTGCGGCGGATGACCGGAGATTTGCCCTGCTGGAGCATCGGCTTGTGGACGTAGAACTCGTCCGGGTTCACCGCGCCCTGCACCACGGTTTCGCCCAGGCCGTAGCTGGAGGTGATGAAGACCACGTCCTTGAAGCCGGACTCGGTGTCGATGGTAAACATGACGCCGGCCGCGCCGGTGTCCGAACGCACCATGCGCTGCACGCCGGCCGACAGCGCCACTTCCGCGTGCGTTAAGCCTTTAT
>JAQGLR010000169.1 GCA_028292765.1 Massilia sp.
GGCCGCCAGCGGCATCGGCGCGTCGGTGGCAAGCGCAACGGCGCTGGCCTGCGCCCGCCATGCTCCCGGCGTCCCCGGGCGCACGCGCCACGCCAGCAGGCGCCGTTCGGCGTTGAAGATCCTGATCTGCTCGCGCACATAGGCGCCATCGGCGCGGCCGTGCAGGCGCTCGAGCAGCCTGCGCGCGGCGTCGTCCAGCACCACGCGGTCCCAGGCGCCCAGGTCAGCGGTGCGCTGCGCCGGATCGGCGGCGCGCCAACCGGCGAGGTCGCGCGGCGCGACCTCGATCATGCCCGCCTGCTTCCCTTCCACGAGGCGCACCAGGCCGCGCGCCAGCAGGCTGTCGAACAGCGCCCCGTCCTCCAGGCGCGCCGGCGCGGCGTCCGGCACGCGGTAGGCTCCGGGCGCCAGCGTGGCGCTGCGCACGGCGCCGCGTTCCGGAAACGCGGCCACCAGGGCACTGACAGCAGGCCCGGGCGCGGCGCGGTAACGCGTCAACACCAGCTCGCCCGCCTGGGGACAGGCGGCGCTGGTCCGCCGCACGACCCGCAGTGCATTCTCCCCTGCCCACACCAGCCAGCCGTCGCTCCCGAGGACAGCCCGCCCGCGCTCGCCGCCTGCGATGGCGCCGCGCGCCGCATCGCCGACCCAGCGCGCCTGCCCGCCGTGCCACGCCAGTTGCAGCGGCGCCCCCGTCCTGGCCACGCCGCTGATGTCGAGCCGCGGCATGCCGCGGGTCGATATCAGCGGCGTGGCCAGCACCACGTTCCTCAGCGTGACGGGACTGGCGCTGGCCTCGTTCTGCGCCACCCAGCGCGCCACGTCGGCGAAGCGGTAACCGATCCGTAGCGGCGCCAGGCGCCCGCCGGTCCCCTCCAGCACCTGGCTGCACAGGTCGATGACGACCGGCTGCCCTGCGCGCATGCCGGACAGGACCAGCAGCGCCCCGCCCGGCTGCGCGCCCAGGACAACGCCCGGCTGCGCCGGCACGCTGAAGGCCAGGCCCGGGAGGGCCGGCTGGAAGGCGGCGAGCGAACGCAGGCTGGCCGCGTGCGCCTGGCCCGATACCGCGGCGCCGAGCGCGCGCGCGTGGCTGGCGATGACGACGGCGCCGGCAACGGCCAGCACACAAGCGGCCACGCCCAGCCAGAACCCGGGACCGGCATGGAACCGGGCGCTGCGCAGTGGCGCGGCCGCCCCGCGCGCGCCGGCACGCAGGTTGCGCGCGCGCCGCCACGCTGTGCGGTTCGCGCCCAAGGCTTCGCATAACGTGGCGATCATTCCCCCCATCCCTTCCTCCTGCGGCCCCGGCCGTTCGAGCCTAGCTAGCGGGGGGCGGGGGAAAAGCATGCAGATACGGCCGGGTTGGCCGGAGTCGGGAACAACGCGTCGAACCGGGATTTGTGCAGGCCATCCCGCTTTTCATGCGGCTTGTCGCAATCCGATGGCCGGCCGCCCTCCCCGGGACTACATTGCACACATCCCCCACCACCCGCAAGGAGAATCACCGTGAACATCGTCAAGCACATGGAAGCCGTTTTCGTCGTTGCCCTCGCAGCAGCCGGGTCGGCAAGCTACTTTACCGACGCCGTGCCGCAAGCCCACGCCAGCCCGGCCGTCATCCAGGATTCGAGCATCGCCACCGAAACCAGGACGGCCGTCGTGGTTGTCAAGGCGAAGCGCCTGAGCCCCGCCGAAAAAGGGGCCACCGTGCTGGCCGAGCGCGGTGCCGGCGGGAGCCGTATTTGATCGCGCGTGAAGCCTGGGCCGTGTCCTCGACGGAGACGGCCTGATTGTCCTGTTTGCCCCCCGCCTTCCCCGCCCCGCCTCCCCGCAGTTGCAACACAGTCGCAGCCATCTGTTTCAGATGTAAGCACATGCGTCAAATGCCCCATTGCGTCCAAGCGATTGATAATATGAATCATCCACTTCGGACCATGGAGAACAAAATGAAACGCAGCCTACCACTCGTTACCCTGATCGCCCTCGGCGCAGCGGCGTACGCACCGCTGCCATCGATGGCGCAAACCGATGTTCAACTGTATATCGGCACGGCCCCGCCGGCACCGCTGTACGAACGTGCGCCAAGCATGCGCCGGGGCCACGTGTGGGTGCCGGGCTACTGGGCCTGGAACGGCCGCCGCCATCACTGGGTGCCGGGCAGCTATATCGTCGAGCGTCCGGGTTATGCGTACGCCCCGCCGGCCTGGCAGCAACGCGGCGGCCGCTGGTACATGCAGCAAGGCGGCTGGGCTCCGCACCGCGGCGACGGATACTATGCGTACCGTGACGGCGACCGCCGCTACGCGTACCGTGACGGCTACCGCCACTACGCGTACCGTGACGGCGACCGCCACTACGCGAACCGCGACGGCTACCGGCGCGAGGTGTATTACGACCGTCATGGCCGCCCGCAGGAATACCGTGGCCGCGACATCGACCGTGACGGCATCCCGGACCATATCGAGCGCCGCGGCGGCGACAGCGACCGCGATGGCATCCCGAACAGCCGCGACGACGACCGCGACAACGATGGCGTGCCCAACAAGTATGACCACGACCGCGATGGCGACGGCCGTCCGAACAAGCGCGACAGCAGCCCGGACAATCCATACCAGCGTTAATGGATGAACCGGCCGCATAACGGGCACGATGAGCAAGCACGATGAAAGGCGCCTCGCAAGAGGCGCTTTTTTTTGCCTGCCGGGGTGACTCGACCGGCCGTTCGCAGCGCCGTGTTGCAAGATTCGCCGGCGGTGGCAAGGCAGCAAAATGCTTTATGCTGGCGGGATGACCGATCTCGACCGCCTGCAAACCGCCGCCAACCGCGGCGAACTCGCCGCCAGCCGCAAGCGCGCGGCGCGCGAGGGGTTGTCCCTGGAAAGCGCGCTGCGCCTGGTGCTGGAAGCGAGCGCCGGCGCCGCCGGCCTTGCCGCGCTGCTGTCCGAACGCACCGCCCTGCGCCGTGCCGAAGCCGCGCGCGTGCTGGAACGAGCGGCGGCGCGGACGGCCGCACGGACCATGCGCGACGCCAGGCGCCTTGGCGCGCCCACCGCCTGGCGTGCCTGGTTCGACGGCTCGGCGCGGCCCAACCCGGGGCGTTGCGGCATCGGCGGGTTGTTGCGCGGCCCTCGGGACGAACTGGTCGAATTGTCGCGCGCGGCCGGCTACGGCAACAGCAGCGAGGCCGAATACCTGGCGCTGATCGCAGTGCTGGAAGCGGCGCTGGTGCACGGAGCGGGTGCCGGCGAGTTGACTGGATTAACTGTTTACGGCGACAGCCAGGTCGTCATCGACGACGTCAACGCGCCCTTCGAACACAGCGCCCCGGTGCTGCGGCCCTACCGCGCCCGGGTGCACGCCCTGCTCGCCCGGCTGCCGGCGGCCACGCTGCGCTGGGTGCCGCGCCACCGTAACCTTGAAGCGGACCGCTTGTCGCAGCGCGCAGGCGATTTGCTGGCGATCGATGCCGATGCCCTCACCTTTCTTTGAGCTTTCCGGCTGTCGGGAATCTTTACAAGTCGGAAGGGCGACAGGAGTTGTCTTTCGTCAACTCACTGATTCTTAAAGATACTTTCCTATTGGCATGTTACTTGCTTGTATTTACGCATACTAACAACGCCCTGAAAAGTCCGACATGAGATTCCTGAAACACCTCGGCTGCGCCGCGGCGCTGGCCGTAGCTAGCATGGGCAGCGCCCAGGCGGCGTTCCTGATGACCGACTGGGTATTCAACCCTGCGGGCGGCGGCTTTGCCGGCGGCCTGCAAGTCGACGAATACCTCGACGTGAACGGCAACGCCTTCATCGAACTGACCCCGAACGGCCAGACCTCCTTCGCGTTCAGGGAGCACGCCGTGTTCAACCTGGTGCAGGCCGACAGCAACAGCAGCAAGCTGTTCCCGATGATCTTCCCGGGCGGTAATATTACAGCCACCCTGGACGCTGCCGGCAGCGGCGAATTCAACGGCTCTTTCGTGTTCAAGAGTGGCACGATCCGCATGTACCACAACCCGGCCAACTTCCAGTACGGGACGGCTGCGGGCATTTACGGCGCCACCCTGGGCAAGCAGATCGCCGAGTTCACGGTCCTGGTTGGCGGGGGCGGCAAGGTCAGCGCGAATGGCAGCCCCACGAATAACGGCCAGGTGAGCGTCCACGCGCAATCTGTCGAGGGCAAGATGGCTGCGGGCTACTTCTTCGACGGTAAGGGCGTCGACCTGTCGGCCCAGCCGATGTTCGCGTTCGCCTTCACCAACGCCAATACCCTGGTCAACCCGCGCACCCTCCTCGTCAACGAAGTCGCCTGCCAGTTTGCCGGCTTCACGGGCCGGGGCTGCAACGGCGCGCGCTACAGGAACGTCGACCGCCAGCACTTCTTAATCGGCGGCAACGGGCAGTTCAAGCTGGCTGAAGCGCCCGAGCCGGCTTCGGTGGCGCTGTTCGGCATCGCCCTGGCCGGCATCGGCGCCCTGCGCCGCCGCACGCGCTAATACGTCAGAACTTCAGTTCCAGCGTCGCGCGCGCCGACGGGCCTGCCGGGAAGCGCGTGTTGCGCACCACCAGGCCGCGGCCCGGTTCGAGGTAGCTGTGGCGGTTGACGAAGTCCTGGCCCAGGATGTTCGACAAGGCTACACGCAGCTGCTGCGTCGGGTTGAACTTGTAGAGCGCATAGGCTTCCAGGTCCTGGCGGCCCTTCAGGAACGCGACCTGTCGTTCGGATACCTGGATCGTGGCGTCCCGGCGCCAGGCCAGGCTGGCGCCGGTCGTAAGAATGCCCTTCTTGTAGTCGATGCCGAAGTTGCCCGACAGCGGCGTCTGGTTGTCGAGGCGGTTGTCCGGGCCCGGCACGCCGTCCACCCTTGACCAGTTGGCGCTGACGCTGGCGCGCAGGTCGATCGCCGGGGCGTCCTTCATCAGCGCTTTCAGGGGAAACTTGGTTTCCAGTTCCAGCCCGCGCGTGGTCGCCTGGCCTGCATTGGTCGGCATCGCTACCCAGCGCGCGCCGTCGAACGTGACCTGGTGGCGCGTATAGCCGTCGATGCGGCGCATCGAGCCGCTGATCGACACCAGCGCCCCTTCGGCCCAGTAATGCTCGTACGAGGCGTCCAGGCCCAGCGCCAGCTCGGGCTTCAAGTCCGGATTGCCGGAGAAATCGGGATCGGTCGAGCGGTTGTCGATCGAGGTCTGGCGGCGCGGCATCAGCTGCGGCAGGCCGGGCGCCTTGTAGGTGCGGGTGACCGCGAAGCGCACCTGGTCGCCCTTGGTTTCCGGGATCTTCCACAGGGTTTGCATCACCGGGCTCCAGACGTTCGAGCTCGAGCGGGCGGCTGCGAAGGTATTGCCCGTGGCGCCGGTGCGGATGCCTTCCCAGCGCGCGCCGAGGTAGAGCGACCAGCGCGGGGTGAGGTTCCATTCGTCCTGAGCATAGGCGGCAAAGCGCGACACCTCTGCCTTGAACTGCTCGCCCCCGGGCAGTCCGGCGAACACGGGGCGGCCCCCTTCCCTCTCGGTGCGGATGTCCTCGCGCAGGCCCCAGCCGCCGTCCCAGCCCATGGCCAGCGCGTGGCCGTCGAAGATCGTCCTGCTGTACTTGCCGACGGTGGTGGCGCCCAGCTCCTCGGCTTCGGCCAGGATGGCGGTATCGAGTGGACGCTGGGCGCCGGCCGGGGTCCAGCGCCGCTGGGTAGTGGTGTTCTGGCCGCCCACCACGCCGGCCTTGACGTCGAGCTTTGCGCCGCCGGCCATCTTGTGGACCCAGTTCAGTTCCGTGCGGACGACGTCGTTGTCCGAGCGGTGGGTCGAATCGGTTGCCGGGTACGGCGCGGCCGCGCCCAGCGTGGTGGTCGTGGTTTCGTGGAGCTGGTTGCGGAAGCGCGCCACGTTCACGAAGGTCTGCGAGCTCAGGGTATCGCCGTTTTCCAGGGTCCAGTTCAGGCGCGGCGCCAGGTTGAACAGGTTCAGGCGCCCTGTTTCGTCTCCCAGCGCCGCGCGCGCGAGCGTCTGCCCGCCGGCCGCGTCGAAAGCCTGCTCGTCGCTGGGAATGGTGCGCTCGAAGCCCTCGTACATCGCGCTGCCGGCCACCGAATACGACATCTTGCCCAGCTTGTCCGACACCTGGAAGCTCGCGGTCGGGCCATCGAAGCCGCCGCCGGTGCGCGCGCCGATCTTGAATTCGCGCTGGCCGCTGCGGATCGCCTTTTTCAGCACGATGTTGATGGTGCCGGCCACCGACTGCGTCGAGAACTCGGCGCTGGCGGCGCGCAGCACTTCGATGCGCTCGATGACGTCCGGCGAGAGCGAGTCGATCGAGAAGCCGGCCGGCGCGCGTTCGCCATTGACCAGGATTTGCGTGTAGCCGGCGCCGAGGCCGCGCATGCGGATCTCGCCGCCGCGCCCGTTCGGGCTGCTGACGGTGATGCCGGGCACGCGCTTGAGCACGTCGGCGACGCTGGTGTCGCCGTACTTCGCGATCTCTTCCTGGCCGACGACGATCCTGGTGGCGGTGTCGTCGCGGCGCGGGTCGTAGCCCTCGGCGGTGCCGCGCACCTCGACCTTCTGCATCGGCTGTTCAGGCAGGGGCTCGGACGCTTTGCCGACGGCCGGCGTGGCCGTTTTTGGCGCAGCTTCCTGGGCATGCAGGGGGAAGGCGCCGGCGAGCAAGGCGGCCAGCAGGGTCAGGCGGATCGGGGAGGAGATATACATATCAGAAAAGCAAGTTCATGAGCTCGTATTGTCGGTGAGTTTTCTCCGTTTTGGTTGCCTAGTAGCATATTTTTTCGATATGCATGCCTCCTTGTGGTACGGACCCATCCTTTTCCCGCGGGGCGATGCGCTACACTGCGCAGGTGCGCCGTGCAAACAAACATATGCACGGGAACGCTGGTTATTTATAATTCGCCATCACCACAAGTAATAAAGGGCTGCCATCGTGTCCGACCGTTTCAAAGTACTGCCGCAATATGTCCTGCCCAAGCAGGCGCTGACCTCGTTCGCGGGCCGCGTCGCCGGCCACCGTGGCGGGGCAATGACGACCCGCCTGATCCGCTGGTTCGTCGGCAAGTACGGCGTCAACATGGACGAGGCGGCCAATCCGGACATCGCCAGCTACGCGAGCTTCAACGAATTCTTCACCCGCCCGCTGAGGGATGGCGTCCGCCCCCTGGCCGAGGCCGATTTTGTCTCCCCGGTCGACGGCGCGATCAGCCAGTTCGGCGCCATCGACGACCACCACATCCTGCAGGCCAAGGGCCACAGGTTCACCACGACCCAGCTGGTCGGCGGCGACGCGTCGCTGGCCGCGCATTTCCAGCACGGCAGCTTCGCCAACCTGTACCTGAGCCCGAAGGATTACCACCGCCTGCACATGCCCTGCGACGGACGCCTGACGCGCATGATCTACGTGCCCGGTGCGCTGTTTTCGGTGAACCCGACCACGGCGCGCGGCGTGCCGGGACTGTTCGCGCGCAACGAGCGCGTGGTGTGCGTGTTCGAGTCCGATGAATTCGGCACCTTCGTCATGGTGCTGGTCGGCGCGACCATCGTCGGCAGCATGGCCACGAGCTGGCATGGCGTGGTCAATCCGCAGCGCCTGGGGCGCGTCGGCGAATGGACCTACGAGTCGCAGCCGGTGCTGCTGAAAAAGGGCGAAGAGATGGGACGCTTCCTGCTGGGATCGACGATCGTGATGCTGTTCAAGGAGAAGACGATCGAGTTCAACCGCGATTGGGCGCCGGAGCGCAAGGTGCGCCTGGGCGAGATGATGGGCAATCGGCCGGTGTGAACCGCTGCTGACCGCTCAACTCCCCTCTTCGCCGCAAAACATCTCCTCCATCATGTCGAGGAAGGCGCGCGTCTTCGCCGGCATCAGGCGCCGACCCGGGAACACCGCCCAGCCCGTGGCCGGCGGCAAATCCCACTCCGGCAGCACCCGCACCAGTTCCCCCTTGCGCACCAGCGGCAGCGCGAACAGTTCCGAGCTGGCGGCGATTCCCGCGCCGCTGCAGGCGATGCGCGCTAACAAATCAGGCGAATTCGCCACCAGGCGCGCCGGCAGCGCGCGCTCCCAGCGCAGCTTGCCGCGCGTGAGGACCCAGGGCGTCGCGCCGCCGCTGCGGTCGAGCAAACACAGCACGTCGTGCGCCAGCAGGTCGTCGGGATGCTCGGGCAGCCCGCGCAGCGCCGTGTAGCAGGGCGAAGCGTACAGGCCGAAGCGTTGCAGGGTGACGCGGCGCGCATTGAGCGAGGCGTCGTCCGGCAGGTCGCCCATGCGGATCGCGATGTCGAAGCTTTCCGCCACCAGGTCGACCCGGCGCGGCGACAGATCGAGTTCCACCGTCACCGCCGGATAACGTTCCAGGAAGCGCCCGATCATCGCGCTCATGCCGAGGTTCGCGAAGTCGGCCGGCAGCGAAATGCGCAGGCGCCCGCTGGGCGCGCCCTGGCGGTGCTGGGCCAGCGCGCCGGCCGCTTCGGATTCTTCCAGCACGCGGCGCGCGTGTTCGAGCAGGCTGGCGCCGAATTCGGTGACGACCAGTTTGCGCGTCGTGCGCTGCAGCAGGCGTTCGCCGAGGCGGCTTTCCAGCAGCGAGATACGGCGCGAGACGGTCGATTTCGGCTGCTTGACGCGCTCGGCCGCCCGGCTGAAGCTGCCCGCCTCCACGATGCGCGCGAACAGCAGCAGATCGTTGGGTTCAACTTCCATTCGGTTCAACTTGCATCAGGTTCGGCTCCCGAGATTGTTCCACTGGCTGAATAATGTTATCCATTCTAGCGTCTTCCGCATTGTTTTTGGAATGGATACACTGACTTCATTGCATACACCAACCATTCACGAAGGAACCCACATGAACATCCTGCAAATCACTTCCAGCCTGCGCGGCGCCGAATCCGAATCGACCCGTGTCGCCAACAACATCGTTGCCCGACTGCTCGCCGCCGATCCAGGCGCACAGGTCGTCACCCGCGACCTGGCGCGCGACCCGCATCCGGTGCTGGACGAAGCGGCGCTCGGCGCCCTGTTCACCCCGGCGGAAAATCGCACCCCCGAGCAGACCGCACGCGTGGCGCTCGACGACGCCCTGATCGCCCAGGTGCAGGCGGCCGACGTGGTCGTCATCGGTGCGCCGATGTACAACTTCGGCATTCCGGTCCAGCTCAAGAGCTGGTTCGACGCCATCGCCCGTGCCGGCGTGACCTTCCGCTATACCGAGACCGGCCCTGAAGGCCTGCTGAAGAACAAGAAGGTGTTCGTGGCGACCGCCCGCGGCGGCGTCTATCCGGTCGAAGCCGACCCGCAAGTGCCGTTCGTGCGCATGCTGCTGAACTTCCTCGGCATGACCGACCACAGCTTCGTGTATTCGGCCGCCCAGGCGATGGGTCCGGAAGCATCGGCCCAGGGCCGCGCCGAGGCCGATGCCACCGTCGCCGCACTGGCTTGAACCAGCCTGGCGGCGTGCCGGCAACAAGGAGAAGACCATGACTGAAGCAATCACTCTTGAAACCGTGACCAGGGCGCGCGGCGTCGAGCGCCTGGTCGCCGGCCAGGCCGTCATGGACGGCGCCGGCGTGAAGATCAACCGCGTCCTCACGCAAGCGCTGCAGCGCCGCCTCGACCCCTTCCTGATGCTCGACGCCTTCGGGAGCGACAAGGCGGGCGACTACATCGCCGGCTTTCCCGAGCACCCGCACCGCGGTTTCGAGACCGTCACCTACATGCTGGCCGGGAGCATGCGCCACCGCGACAGCGCCGGCAACGAAGGTTTAGTGGAAGACGGCGGCGTCCAGTGGATGACGGCCGGACGTGGCGTGATCCACTCCGAGATGCCCGCGCAGAGCGAGGGGCTGATGGAAGGCTTCCAGTTGTGGCTCAACCTGCCGGCGAAGGACAAGATGAACGCGCCCTGGTACCGCGACATCCCGAACTTTGAGGTGCCGCGCTTCACGCTGGAGAATGGCGTGGTCGTGCAGGTGATTGCCGGCGCCAGCCACGGCGTGGCGGGCGCGGTGCAGCGCGAAGGCACCGAGCCGCTTTACCTCGACGTCGAACTGCCGGCGGGGGCTTGCTTTCAGCAGCCGCTGCCTGAGGGGCACAACGCCTTCATCTACGTGTTCCGCGGCGAGGCGGTCGTGGCCGGACGCGGCGTGGCGCAGTCGCGCATGGCGATCTTCGACAACGCACCGGGCGCCGACGGCGTGGTCATCAAGGCGGCAGCGCCGACCCGCCTGCTGCTGCTCGCGGGCCGTCCGCTGAAGGAGCCGATCGCGCAGTACGGCCCCTTCGTGATGAACACCCAGACAGAATTGCACCAGGCAGTAGAAGACTTCCGCGCCGGGCGCTTCGGCACCTGAGAAGGTTTGCTTCGCCGGCTGGGCGGTCCATCGACCGCCCAGCCGGGCTTGCGTTACACTTGCGCCATGCGCACTTCCCGCCCCCCGCTTGCATGCCTTTGACCCCCATCCTGCTCGACCTGCTGTCGCGCGCCAGCCATGCGCTGGGCTTCGAGACCATCGACCGCTTCCCCGCCGGCCACCCGTATGCGCGCACGCGCTGGGACCGGGCGTATTTCGACATCGCCTCCGACCTGAAGCCCGATGCCATCGAACGCAGCCTGTGCGAGTCGATCGCCAACACGCCCTCGGTGTTCGCCCACATCCTCAACCCGACGCCGGCCATGCAGCGCACGCTGCTTGGCGTGATCGACACCCGCCTGCGCCGTTCGTGCGGGGCGCCATCGGACCTGGTGACGCTGCTGGTCGAGGCCTACCGCAGCCCGCACACGATCGAGGCGCGGCCCGGCCTGCGCGCCGCCATCGAAGCGACGACTGGCCTGGACATGCGCGAGCGCGTGCATGCGACCCTCGCTTTCCTCGGCGCGATGCCGGCCGCTTTCGACGTCATCGAGGCGCTGGACTGAACACGGGTTGACTTGCGAGGTTGCTTGGGAAGTGGCGCTCGCGCAGCAGCATGAAAGGCGTCTCGACCAGCCGGTACAACAGCCAGCCAAACAGCACGCTCGCCGCCAGCAGGATCACGATCGCCACCGGCGTCTGCGGCCCATGGCCCAACTCCTCCAGCATCCCGGCGCCGATCGCGCACACACCGCGGTGCACCAGGTAGATCGCGTACGACCAGAGCGCGAGGCTCCCGGCGCCGGGCACGCGCAGGTCGCGCAGCAGCGAGCGCTTCGACAAGGCGGCCAGGATCAACAGGCCAAAGCCCAGCGCCAGCAGCGGATAGCCGAACACGGTCGCGGCAAAGCTGTAGCGATCGTCCAGCAGCAGCCAGAAGCTCAGGCCCGTTACCACCATCCCCATCGCCAGCCAGCGGTTGCCGTGCGCCGTCAATCGCGACCACAGGTCCGGGTGCCGGTTCTTCAGCAGCGCCAGCCCCACCCCGGCCACCAGCTCGTCGAGCCGGCACAAGCTCGAGTAATAGATGAGCTTGTAATAGAACCAAGTCCCATACTTTTGTCCGTCGACATGTTCCGACCAGAGCCCGGCGCGCAGCAGCATCCCGCCGGCGAGCACCAGCACGATCACGGTCCAGGCACTCGCGATCCTCCAGCGCAGCGCCGCCCCGAGCAGGGCAAGGGCCGGCAGCAGCAGGTAGAACTGCTCTTCGATCGCGAGCGACCAGCTGTGCGAAAAGGCGGTGCCGGGCGCCAGCCCGAGGTTCTGGGTGAAGCTCAGATAGCGCCACAGCGGCGCCAGCTGGGCGCCTTCGCGCCACGCCGGCCACAGGAAATAGATGGCAAGGATGACGAAATAATTGGGCAGCGTGCGCAGCAGGCGGCGCGCATAAAAGTTTCTCAAGGAAAGGCCGGCCTCCGTCCGCAAGGCCGAGAAGATCTGGTTGCCGATCAGGTAGCCCGACAGGGCGAAGAACAGGTCCACCCCGGTCCAGCCGATCCGGCCGACCCAGCCGAAGCTGGCGTCGTCGTTCGAAACGAACAGCGTGTAATGGTGCAGCACCACGAGCGTGACGGCGAGCGCACGCAAGGTATCGAGGCCGTGCAGGCGCAGGCTGCTGGGACTGGTCATCGGCGAGGGGGCAAAGGCGCAGGCAAAAGGAATGGCGGATCATGCCACGCGCGCCCCACACCGGCCAGGGTTTCCCGATAAAATGACGGCACCAATATTTCTCTGGATCACCACGCATGAGCTCACCATCGAACCTGCAATTCGCGAACCTGCAATTCAAATTCGTCAACTATACCGGGATGAAGGAAGGTCCGAGCGTGATCATCATGGGCGCGACCCATGGCAACGAAATCTGCGGCACCGAAGCCATCCGGCGCGTCATGGCGCAGCTCGACAGCGGCGCGCTGCGCATCGCGGCCGGCAGCGTCACCTTCGTGCCGATCGTCAACCCGCTCGCCTATGCCAAGAACGAGCGCAACGGCGACCGCAACCTGAACCGCAACCTGTTCCCGAAAGAAGACCCGCAAGACTTCGAGGACCGCATCGCCAACTGGCTGTGCCCGCTGCTGGCCCAGCACGACGTGCTGCTCGACCTGCACTCGTTCAACGCCGCGCATGGCGAGCCCTTCGTGATGGTCGGCCCGGTGAACAACGACGGCCCGCTCGAGCCATTCCAGCATGCCGAAAAGGAACGCGCCCTCGCCCGCCGCCTCGGCGTACGCCGCTTCGTCACCGGCTGGATGGCGGCCTATGGCGGCGGCGTGCAGCGCCGCACCCGCAACACCGGCGGAAATGCGGCCGAGCTGGAGACCGTGCTGCGCTACGGCGTCGGCACCACCGAATTCATGCGCACCACCGGCGGTTACGCCCTCACGCTCGAATGCGGCCAGCACACCGACCCGCAGGCCCCGGAAGTGGCTTACCGCGCCATCATGAACACCCTGGCCCACCTGGAACTGATCGACGCGCCCCAGCCGGAACCGCTGCCCTTCGAAGAAATGGAAGCGCTGCAAATGGTCGTGGTGCACGACAAGCAGGATGCCGGCGACGCCTTCATCAAGCCCTGGGCCAGTTTCGATCCGGTGGCTGAAGGCGAGCAGATCGGCACGCGCGCCGACGGCACGCCGGTCGTGGCCGAGTTTTCAGGGCGGATCCTGTTCCCGGATGCGAAAGCCGGGGCCAACTCGGAATGGTATTACCTGACGCGGCCGAATCCGCAGTTCGGGCGCGACTGATGAGGGTATGGCGCGGGCGTTGTCTGCGCCGCGGTTCTGGTGGATAATTCGCACCATGAACGATACCGCAACCCTCCCCCCGCTCCCAGACCGGCTCTCGATCGACCCGAGCAGCCCTTTCCACAACCGTGACGTGTTCCAGCACGACGTCGGCATCCGCTTCAACGACAAGGACCGCCACGACGTCGAAGAGTACTGCCTCAGCGAAGGCTGGATCAAGGTCGCCGCCGGCAAGACGCTCGACCGCAAGGGCAAGCCGATGCTCATCAAGCTCAAGGGCAAG
>JAQGLR010000209.1 GCA_028292765.1 Massilia sp.
GTCGTCGGCCCCGAGGGCCAGGACGTGCACTGCGACGCGCTCGGGCGTGAAAAGATCCCCTACCCGGGCATGCGCGAGGCCGACCCCCAACGTGCCCCCGGCGCCGGCGCAACGGACAGCCAGGCCGACTCGGCGTGGGTGCGGGTGGCGTCCGGGTGGGCCGGAAACGAGCACGGCGCAGCGCAGCAGGCCGGTACGCTGACGCTGCCGCGCGTGGGAACGGAGGTACTGGTTTCCTTTCTGGGCGGCGATCCCGACAGACCCGTCATTACGGCGCAGGTGTTCAACGGGCACGCAATGCCACCGGCCTTCAGCGGCGTCGGCAGCCTGCCGGGCAATCGCTACCTGTCGGGGACGCGCACGCGCGAAATCCGGGGGCAGCGCAGCAACCAGATGCGCTTTGACGACACGCACGGTCAGATCAGCGCGCAGCTGGCCAGCGACCACGGCGCATCCGAACTGAACCTGGGCTGGCTCACGCGACCACGGGTGGACGGCCAGGGCGAACCGCGCGGCGAAGGCGCGGAACTGCGGAGCAGCCAGGCTGTGGCGATCCGGGGCGGGGAAGGCGTGCTCATTACCGCTGACGTTTCACCCCAGGGGCACGGGCCGCAGCTCGCCCGCGCCGGGCTGGTTGGCCTGGCCGACATGCTGCAGGGCGTCGTGGACGAGGTGGGCAAGCTGGCCGAGCATCACTGCGGCGACGAGGCCACGGGCCGCCTCGCGGAGCTGGCCGACAAACTGCGGCACTGGCATGACGGGTCGAACGTGGCGCCCGACGGCACGAAGGGCGGCGCACCGATCGTCGCCGTCAGCGCGCCGGCGGGGATCGTGCTGGCCAGCCCTGATACCGTGGCCCTCGGCTCGGAAAAAAAGATCATGGTGGCCAGCGCGGGCGACGCCGAGGTTTCAGCCGGCAGGAATGTTTTCGTGCGCGCGGCACGGGGCATCAGCGCGTTCGCGCACGCGCTTGGCATCAAGCTGGTCGCCGCCAGCGGCAACGTGACCATACAGGCCCATAAGGGAAACATCGAGATCAAGTCTACCGGCCGTATCAGCCTGATCGCGGCCGAGGGCATCGACCTGCAGGCGCCCGAGGTCAAGGTGGTGGCACAAGGCGCACAAACCCACTGGGGCAAGGACAACCTCATCCTGCAATGCGCGGGCAAGCAAGTCGAAAAGGCGGCGCAATACGTGCGCCTGGAGCCGGGCGGCGGCACGCCGGCCGCGTTAAACCTGCCGAGCACGAAGGTTCGTACGGACGAGCGCGTCGTCTTGCGTGACGAGCAGACCGGCGAACCGATGCGCAACCAACGCTATAGAGCCCACCTTGCCGATGGCCGCACGAGCGAGGGCACTACCGACGACATGGGGCGCACATCGCTGGCGGTGAGCGAGGAGATGGGGAATATCCTCTTCGACTTCCTTTCCGACGAATCAGGTCAATAAACGGAGCATCCATGGCTGAGCCTACCAGGCCGTTACCGAGTCTCATCCCGTTGCCCGATGGTGTTTGGAGATGCACGTCGACCATGACGCCATCCGAATTCACGGTCCGCGGGCTGGCCCTGAAGCCTGCGGGCAGCATCATTCCAGTCATTGTCGTGCCGGGGATCATGGGGACCAATCTCAGGGCGAAAGCTAATCCGCAGTCCGATGAGGAGCGGAACAAGGAGGTCGGTGAAGGTGCCCCCGTATGGCGACCGCCGAACACGGACCTTGGAGGTCTGTGGGACTCGATCATTTGGGACGATCTCACACCCAAGCAGCGTCAGTTGCGCTTCGATGCGGACACGGTCGAAGTGGACGACAGCGGCCCGGTCCATATCCCACACGGCAACGGCAGGTTTCACGTTAATCGCGCCGAGGCTCGTGAAAGGTGGTGGGGCGAGTTGCACGCCGACTCTTACGGCGGGCTGTTATGCGCATTGCGCACGCGCCTGAACCAGACATTCTGGCGCGAAGGGCTCGAAGATGAGCGTCACGTCCTGGAGCACTGGAAGGATGTGATGGCCTGCGATCCGAAGAAGTGGGGCGTGCGCGAAATGGAGCCGCTGACCGAGGCCGATCTGGAGAAACACGCCAGGCACCATTTCCCGGTGTATGGCTGCGGGTACAACTGGCTCGAATCGTGTGAAATATCTTCACTACGCTTGGAAAAGCGGATTTTAGAAATCATCGAATCGTGGAGGAAGCTGAAGCGGCAATGCGATCAGGTCATTCTCGTCACGCACTCGATGGGTGGGCTGGTTGCCCGTGCCTGCGCCAAGCGCATCCCTGACAAGATCGCCGGCGTGATCCACGGTGTGATGCCGGCCTTGGGCGCGCCAGTCGCCTACCGCCGAATGGCGTGCGGTACCGAGGCGCCGGGCGTTATTGCGTCCAGAGTGGCGAAGATCCTGGGCGAGACAACTTACCACACTACCCCGGTGTTGGCGACGTCACCGGGCGCGCTGGAGCTGCTGCCGAACCACCTGTACCCAGGCCCATGGTTGCATATAACGGTCATGCAGCCAGAAGGCCCCACGGGCAAGCGTGAAACCGCTTTCGACTACGTGCACCTGCCCGACGAAAGTCGGCCTAACCCCTACGATTTGTACCGTGATACGCAGTCCTGGTATCGCCTCGCTGATCCTGAATTGGCCGACCCTGCAGGAAAGTTCAAGCGCAAACGGGGCGGCGTGCAAAAGGCAATCGAGGCCGCCGTCAATACTGCAGAGCGTTTCCACAGGAACTCGCTAGGTTCGGCCTACCACCCCCATACATATGCCTTCTATGGCGGTGACCCACGCGAGATATCGTTCGGCCAAGTGCGCTGGGTAGGACGGGTGGAGGCGGGGCGAACCGTCCTCACTGCCTTCAACGTCGCCAAGGCAAAGTTAAGCGTCAACTACTCGGAAGGGGCACGGCTCGTCACTGTCGAGCACCTGACCGACGTGATCTTCAAGCCTGAGCCGGGAGACACGCGCGGTGACGGGACAGTGCCGCACCAGTCCGGCGCAGGGCCAGCGGGTAAAGTCCGGCAGCTATTCGAGACGCATGGCTACGACCATCAGGGTTCGTATAAGCATGACTACATGCTGCTACTGACGCTGCGCCTGATCGTCAAGATCGTGCAAGGGATGCCATGAAACGATACCTTCGAAGCGGCTGGCTCAGAGTTCTTGCCGTGCTCGTGGCGGCCCTGGCCGGCACATGGGCGGTGGGTGCTGTGCAGGACAAGTATGAGGTGGCGAAGATGAACGAGAAGAAGAAAACAGTGTGTGTCGGAAGGATGTTGATCGACTTGCCGGAAGAGGCGCGGGTCACGCTGTACCCGGCTTGGATTGACGGCTTCTACATCGGCACCGTGGAGGAAAGCGCGGACGCGTTTGCCCGCCGGCTGGCGGCAAGGGAAGCGGAGATCCAGGCAAAGCCCGATCGCTTTGGCGGGAAGAAGAACATGGAATTGGTCAGGGAAGTCAAGACCGAGAGCGGCCTGAGCGGGAAAATTTTCGTGCACAGCCGGTACGTTACAGAGGGGACTCGACTGAATGGTTTGGACATCGAGCGCTACCGCCATGAGGGGTTCGCGCTGGAAGGCCATGTCCATGGCGATGGAATCAGCTTCGATATTAAAACAGATGATTACGACCCTGCACTGATAGGTAACCTGCCCAAGCTAATCGCCCAGCTCGTCGGGAATCGCACAGGCCGAATTCCCACTGAACCCGGTTTTTGCATCGATCGCGGCTATTTCCGTGATCCGCTCATCGCAGACCAGAATGAGCGAATCGAAATGGCCGCCACGTTGCCAAGCCGTCCTGATATTGCAATCAACTTCGACACAGCGGCCGGTCTCAAGCCGGACAGCCAGGGGCTTCTCGAACGGAATGACGCATCCCATGCACGCGCACCGCTCGCCGTCAACCTGCGCTTCACTAGGTTGCGGGCGGCGCCGCGCACAATCGGCGGTCTGACCGGGGACGAACTGGTCGAACGGGTGGTCGAAGAGAATTTCGCCATCATCTACGGCTTCCGATGGGAGACGCTGGGAACCGAAGACAATGTTTTCGTACCGGCGCTCTCACTGCTAATGGCGACCGGCCGAAGCAAGGAAGGGCCGATCCCATCGTCGCTGTCGCAGCCGGCCGCCCTGGACCTGTGGGACAACATCTCGTCCAGCATTCGCATGCGCCCAACCCACGTGCCGAAGGTCAGCGTGGCCGAGCCGCCTGCACTCGGCAGTTACGCCATGGCCGGCGATGCCTGCATACAAACGGGCTGGTGGCAATGCAACGGCGAAGGCAATGGCACGAAGGTACTCGGTGGCCAGCGGCAGTACATCCGGGAGGGCGAGCGCATGCCCCAGGCGCTGCTGCTACCTCCGCAGACGCTGTGGGAGAAAGTGCGCGGCCTGCAGCCGAGCTACGAAACCACGAGTAAAACGCCGTGGCGGTTAGTCGATAGGCGCAGCCGCCGGCGGATTACGTCAGACGTGCCGCTGGACCAGGCCAAGGCCGCGATAGAGGCTGCAAACACCGTTACTGCCGCGCCGGCTGGCGTCGACGCAATCGAGCGAGCTTCGGTGGGCGCCTACGCCATGACGGGCAACGCATGCCCTGCGAGCGGCTGGTGGCACTGCCAAGAGTCGCATGCGCTTGACGGCACGCGCTGGTTTGCCCAAGGGAGCCTGCTGCCGGCGGCGACCTTCGCCGTGCCCGAACGTGTTTTTGGGAAAACTTCAGGCACCCAGAAGGCGATGCAGCGGCGCGGGATATGGCAACTCGTGCGGATTGCCCAGGCGCCCGAAATAGGCGCTAGCCCCGCCGAGAAACAGAGCCAAGAGGACGAGGCCGGGCCAGACTCGGCAAGTTCGTAAAAAGCTTGGTATCTACTTCATGAGACCGTTGTCACTGTAGCCGGTGACGTAGGCCCGAATAGGTTTCTTACACAGCATTTCGCGTACCTGAGGCTGTGCGGTGCCGCTAGCCGCGGCACCGCACAGCGCTGTCGTGCTCCTTTAGGGAACCGGTTCATAGTGGCGCAGCGATTCTTTGCTCATGGCCGCTTTGATTAAGCTGTCCTTCTTCCAGGCGAACGGTGGCAGTTTCGCTGGAGGCAGGGGCAGAACTTTGTCCAAATTGGGAAAACGCCAGTCAGGGTGAAATGCAAGGGCTGAACGAAAATCGTTGTAGGCCTGAGCTCGAGTCAGGTCGATCTTTCTAGACAACGTCTTGTTTCCGCCCGTGTCTTCGGGACCATATTCGATCCCCAGCTTTCCGGCGCAATGAATACAACCCAGCTTTACTCCTTCGTGAAGCACTTGGACCGCCTGTTCGCGCTCGGCCGCGGTTGCACCCTCAGCCGTGGACGCAAGGTAATATGCCGCAGGGCCGTAGCCTTGCTCGAATGCGCACTGGAGCATTTTCTTGCCAACCGCCCGTTCCGCAGGAGTGGCATCAGTCGATTCGACGTCATGGAAGGGTATCATGGTCCCGAGAGTCGTCATCGCGTCGGGATTCCCCATCGCGGCCGCTTTCTGCAAAAACGCATACGACAGCCGCTTCACATGCACGACAGGATCTGCATGAGGGTCCGCGCTGGGAGCTGCCCGCAGACTGAAGCCCTCGTCCAGCCATGTCCCGACCTTGTAATATGCGGCCGGGACGCCAAGACGCATGGCTTGCTCCATCAACTGAGCCGCTGCCGGACGGCCATCTGGCAGTGTGCGTTCCCGGCCCTGATGGTACATGCGCGATAGCGCGACCATTGCCTTCCAGTGCTTGCGTTCTACCGCCTTGCGCATCAACCGGACCATTTCGGCGTTGGCGCGGTGGTCATCATCTGCAGAAGAATTTTCTAACTCAATCGTCTTGGCATACCACCGGTCTGCCTCTGGGTCGAGTGGAATAGTTTCCCGATCCTCATGCTTGCAAACGAACGTAGTCATGTGAGGGGTAAATGTCGGAAGCGGCTTAAACTCTAACAACGGCGGCGCGTCGAAGGGTACATCCTGAGCCAAAATGGAGCTAGGAAGGTGCGCCAGCAAAAGTAGACCGATGAGCTTTGCCCGAGTCGTTTGGCAATATAAAGATATTTTGTGTGTCATTGCAGTATGGGATCTAAAAGTGAGCGGCGCAGTAACGGCACCGCACGTAGCCATTAGGTTGGCGTGGCCGTGGCCTTCCTGGAGGATCTCCTGGGCGGCACTCTGAATGAAATGCAGCAATAAGGGCCAGTCGGCACGTAGTAGCCTTGCGCGTTTCTAATCAAGCAGAAAACCGTCGGCTCCCTACCGTTCAGAGCTTGAGGGGTAAACCAATGTAGGCGACGCGGTGACTGGATGCCAACCATGACGGAGATTTTTGCGGTCTCATCCATGACAGCACCTTATTTTTTTTGCTGTGTCCCATCCAGATAGTCCGTGAGCAAGTGCTGTGGCGGCCGGTCTCCGACCAAGGACTTGTCATAGCAAAGGTCACTCGTCCAGGGCGCCCCGGTGACCCGCAGCACGGCCTTTGTTCCTTCAACGGACAGGAGTTTATAAGGCTGCCCGTCGAGCGTCGTGGTGTAGTCCACGCTACCCCCGCCAACATTGGGCACCATCTTGGCCCGCATGACACGACCGTCGAGCTTGTGGTCAATCCCGCTGATCTGCACAAGCGCTTCCTGGTTTTCTTTCGATCCGAAGCGAGCGATCCAGACCCGATAACCTTCACCACCACTGTAGGCCATTGTGTAACGCGCCATCTCCGGGCGCCTTTCCTCAGCATGCAAATTCGACATCAGGCCAGCAGTAAGCACGGATAGCAGGAGCAGTTTACGCATGGTGACTTCCTTTTCTGTAAATTGGACAAAGCGGGCAAAACGCCAAGTTTCTTTTTATCACCACGTTTAATGGGAAGCACTGAGGTAGCGCACGTCAACATTCCCCTCTGCAAAAGTGCTCCTGTCGAGGTCGTGACTAAGGGGTACGACAGGAAAGGGCAGACAAGCGTTGACGCCAACACGGCAGCGGCGTTGATCCAAAATTTGTTATCTTTGCAATGCCATATCTATCAAAAAATGGTGACTGACGGGCCTGAACTATTACATTTGGTTCACTAGCAAAAAGTGCCCCGCGAGCGGCTGGTGGCACTGCCAGGAGTCGGATGCGCTTGACGGCACGCGCTGGTTTGCCCAGGGGAGCCTGTTGCCGGCGGCGACCTTCGCCGTTCCAGAACGTACATTCGGCAGGACGTCGGGCTCCCCGAAGGCGATGCAGCGGCGCGGGATATGGCAGTTGGTACGGCTTACCGTGGCCCCGGAGCCGGGCGGCGACGCCGGCGAGGTACACGACCCGATGACTGGCAAGGCCGGGCGGGACTCGCCGGAAGGAAGTGCCACCTGAATCTTAGCGAGCGCGGGGCTTTAGAGGGTTGTGAACCACAACCAGCGCTTTATTGGGCAGTTGTTCACGCAACTGCCGCACCTCCTCGCGCAGGTTGTAGACTTCGCTCAAGAGGGCAAGTTCGCGCTCCAAGGCGCCGTCCAGTAGCTGAACCAGGGTCGCTTTCTCTTGGCGAAGCGCTGGAACGGGGTCACGTTGGGCCTTGGCCGCCGTCTGTTCATGTGCCGCCAGATCGATCGCGGCGATGAGATCAGCATAGGCAGGACGGCTCCTCTTTATGCTGCCTCGGCTGCTGCCGGCTTCCAATGCCACGGTATCATTGTTGATCTTCTCGCCTCGATCGACGAGACGCTGCAACGCTTAGAAGTACTTGTCGACCTGCAGTTTGGCGCTCATGCCGCGACCTCCTTTTTGATCTTGGCCTGGCTCAACCGGTCGCGGGCCAACAGCATGCGCTTGAGATGTTCAGCCTCTAAACGTTGCGCCACGGAGCCCTTTTCATCGCAATCCAGCTGTGCGACAACGCTTTCCTGACTGCGGATTACCAAGTCCAGGCGATTGCTGCGCACCACCAGGTTCGCGCAGTTGGACTCGACGCATTCGAAGTTAATGGGGGCAAGAGGTATCGTCTTGCACTCCTCGGTGCTCACGCAACCCCCGAGCACAGTTTCCCGGTAAGCAATCGTGCCGCTTTTTATCAACGCCAGCGTCTGCTGGCAGCTGCGCCCTGACACAATCTGCTCCATGCGCTGCGCGCCGAGACCCAACAGTTCGTCTCCTTCATCGAAGGCAATCCTTAACGCCCCCGTCAGCCCAAAGTAAGTGCTTTCGGTTTTGGCCGCGTTCCACTCCTGACTGAAGTGCTCCTTGTCGAAAACCAGATTGACCGCGCGCGACCAACCATCGGCGTAGTACGACCGCATCTCATCCGTAATATGCTGCAACTGCGCTTTTAGCGCTGGAAGGGACACCATCCCGCTCCGGTGAGCGTAAACGCTTAGGCTACGGCGCAACTGGTGCATCGCCAACGGCCAGCGTTTGCCAACCTCGATGCGATCGCGCTCCCAGCCACGTTCCAGCTCCAGTCGGTTAAGTAAGTGCACGGCTCGGGCGACATGGAGGCCCGTGGTCTCCAGGCTGGTCTCGCCGTCCTGCGCATGAGTGGCCCCGGCAGCGCCACGCTGTCGGGCAGCGCCGACGAGCTGCGCGCCAACCTGAGCGGCTCGGGCGAACTCGACGCCGGGCGCCTGACCGTGAAGAACGCCATGATCGACGCCGGCGGCCCGGGCGACGTGTCGCTGGCCAAGGTATCGGACACCCTCGACGCCTCGCTGCACGGCTCGGGCGACCTGTCGGCCGCGATCGACGGCAAGCGCGTCCTGCTGAAGATGCGCGGCCCCGGCAATGCACGCCTCGAGGGCCGCGCCGACCGCATCGACGCCGAGCTGACCGGCTCCGGCACCCTGCAGGCGCGCCGCCTGACGGTGCGCCAGACCGACATCAACGGGCGCGGGCCGGGCAGCGCGAGCGTGAACCTGGTGCGCGATGGTGAGGGTGGGCGGCGGGATGAACTGGTGCTCGTGGAACGTGGCGGACGGCGCCAGGCTAATTGATAGCAAGCGGTTCGCGATGCAGCACGCGGCCTCGCTTCGGCCGCCAGCGAACGGCCAGCTCAGCAATACCACCTCACTCAAAATACCATACCACTTAGATACCTGTTGACAAGCCGGGACCGCCTCCCTATAGTGCCCTGACCCCATTCCGGCACTTATTTCACCCATGATCGAATACCTCATCGGCGTCGATGGCGGCGGCACCGGCACCCGTGTGCGGCTGGCGCGTCCCGGCGGCGAAGAGCTGGCGCAAACGAGCGCCGGCCCCTCCGGCCTGTCGCACGGCATTGCGAATGCCTGGACCACCATCCTCGGCGCCATCGGCGAAGCCTGCGCGATTGCCGACATCGGCTCCCCTCCCCTGTCCTCGATGGCGATCGGCCTCGGCCTCGCCGGCGTCCACAATAAAGACTGGGCGGCGCAGTTCGTCGCCGCCGATCCCGGTTTCGCGGCCCTCGTGCTCGATACCGACGGCTTCACGACCTTGATGGGCGCGCATGGCGGCAAGCCGGGCGCGATCGTCGCCATCGGCACCGGCAGCGTCGGCGAAGCGATGCTGGAAGACGGTACCAAGGTCGAAGTCGGCGGCTGGGGCTTCCCGGCCGGCGACGAGGCGAGCGGCGCCTGGATGGGCCTGCGCGCGCTGAACCACATCGAACAGGTGCTCGACGGCCGTGTCGAAGGCGGCGCCTTTGCGCGGGAAGTGATCGAAGCCTGCGGCGGCAACCGCGACGCCGTGCAAATCTGGCTCGGGCGCGCCAACCAGACCGCCTACGCGGGCCTGGCACGCTTCGTCGTCATCCACGGCGACACCGACCCGGTAGCCCGCGCGATCCTCGAGCACGCGGGCCGGGAAGTCGCCAGCATCGCCGATGCGCTCGACCGCAGCCACACGCTGCCCCTCGCCTTGTGCGGCGGCCTCGGCGAAGTACTGCGCGCCTGGCTGCCGCCGGAGACGCGTGCGCACTGCCTGGCGCCGCAAGGCGACTCGGCGCGCGGCGCCCTCCTCATGATCGAACGACACCTGGAAAGAACGGCCCGATGAAAGGCAACATCCTCACACCGAGCGGCTGGGTCCACGGTGACCTGCGCTTCAGCGCCACGATCGACGCCATCGATGGCAAGCGAAGCGACCCGAGCCTGAATGCGGACGATTACATCCTGCCCGGCTTCATCGACGTGCACGTGCACGGCGGCGCGGGCCGCGACATGATGGAAGGCGGCGACGCGCCGCACGTCATCGCCGCCCTGCACGCGAAACACGGCACCACCAGCCTGCTCGCCACCACCATGACCGCGCCGCCGCAAGACATCGAGCGCGCGCTCGATGCCATCGGCGCGGCCTGCGACTCGCGCGGCAAACGCGAGGCGCGCATCCTCGGCGTGCACCTGGAAGGCCCGTACATCAACTCGTCCAGGCTGGGCGCCCAGCCGCCCTTCGCCAAAGAAGCGACGCTGGCCGAGGTCGAGGCCTGGGGCCGCCGCGCGCCGATGCGCGTGATCACGGTGGCGCCGGAGATCCACGGCCACCTGGAGCTGGTGCGCGCCTTGACCGACGCCGGCATCCGCGTCCAGGTCGGCCACACCAGCGGTTCGTACGAGGATGGCGTCGCCGCGCTGGAGCACGGCGCGGCCGGCTTCACCCACCTGTTCAATGCGATGCCGGGCCTGCACCACCGCGAGCCGGGCATGGTGGGCGCGGCGCTGGCGCACGCCGAATACGCGGAGATCATTCCCGACCTGCTGCACGTGCACCCGGGCGCGATCAAGGTCGCGCTGCGTTCGATCCCGCACCTGTTCTGCGTGACCGATTCGACCGCCGCCTCCGGCATGCCCGACGGCGAATACATGCTGGGGCGCCAGGTAGTACATAAATGCATGGGCGGCGTGCGCCTCGCCGACGGCACCCTGGCCGGCTCCACCCTCACCATGGATGGCGCGCTGCGCAACCTGGTCAAGATCGGCCTGCCGCTGGCGGAAGCCTCGCGCCGCGTCTCGACGAATGCCGCCGACTACCTCGGCGAAACCCGGCGCGGGCGGCTGGCTCCCGGCTGCCATGCCGACATCGTGGTCCTGGACCGCGAACTGAATATCAAAGCTGTGTATATCGAAGGAGAAGTGCTGTGACCGTCCATGAAACCTCTCATTTCACTTCCCTGATGCTGCAGGAAGCCATGTCCGCCGCCGACTGCGTCGCCCTGCAACTGTCCCAGGACGTGGAACGCTACGCCGAACTCGGGCGCACGCTGAGGTCGACCCGCTTCCACAGCGCCGTCACCGTGGCGCGCGGCAGCTCGGACCATGCGTCGAACTATGTCGCCTACCTGATCATGTCGCGCATGGGGCGCCTCGTCACCTCGCTGCCGATGTCGCTCATCACGCTGTACAAGTCGCCGCTGGTGACGCGCGACACGCTGGCGATCTCGATCTCGCAGTCCGGCCAGAGCCCGGACGTGGTCGAGCCGATCCGCTATTTCCGCGACGGCGGCGCCACCACCGTGGCGCTGGTGAACGACGCCGAATCGCCGCTGGCGCAGACCGCCGAATGGACCATGCCGCTGCATGCGGGTAAAGAACAGAGCGTGGCCGCGACCAAGAGTTTTATTACGAGCCTGGTCGCCGGCGCGCGCCTGGTCGCCGAATGGCAGGACGACGACGACCTGAAAGCGGGCCTGGCTGCCCTGCCGGACGACCTGCGCGCGGCATCGACGGTCGACTGGTCGGCGGCGCTTCCAGTGCTGGCCCCGGCCCGCAACATCATGGTCGTCGGGCGCGGCATCAGCTTCCCGATTGCGCTGGAGGCGGCGCTGAAGTTCAAGGAGACCTCGGCCCTGCAGGCCGAAGCCTTCTCCGGCGCCGAGATCAAGCACGGCCCGATGGCGCTGATCGAAGACGGTTACCCGCTCCTGATTTTCGCCACCCGCGGCCCGGCGCAGGCAAGCCTGGTGGCGCTGGCGCTCGAGATGCGCGGGCGCGGCGCGCGCGTGCTGCTGGCGGCGCCCGAGGACATCGCGGAGCGCGACCTGACCCTGCCGGTTGCCGCCACGCCGGACCTCGACCCGATCGTCGCGATCCAGGCCTTTTATGTGATGGCGGCGAAGCTGTCGAAAGCGCGCGGGCTCGATCCTGACCGCCCGCGCCACCTGAGCAAAGTCACGCGGACCAATTAAAAGAATCGAAATCGACCATGGACGAACTAAGGAAAATCGCCGGCCAGCTGATCATGGTGCGCCTGTTCGGCACCGAGCTGGACGAAGACACGGCCGCCTTCCTGGCCGAAAATCGCGTGCGCGGCGCCTGCCTGTTCCGCCAGAACATGACGGACGCAACGCAACTGACCCGCTTCACCGGCGCCCTGCGCGCCCTGATGGGGCCGGGCGCGCTGATCGCGCTCGACCAGGAAGGCGGCGCCGTGGTGCGCTCGACCTGGGTGCCGGCGCCGCCGTCGGCAATGGCGCTGGGCGCCGCCAACGACCCGGTGCTGGCGCGCGAGGTCGGCGCGGCGGTGGCGCGCGCGGTGCGTTCGCTCGGCTTCAACTGGAACTTCGCGCCGGTGCTCGACCTGAACAACAACCCGGATAACCCGGTGATTGCCGAGCGCTCCTTCGGGGCCGACCCGGAAACCGCCACGCGCATTGCGCTGGCCTGGATGGAAGGCAGCGAATCCGAGGGCGTGGCCTGCTGCGTCAAGCACTTCCCCGGCCACGGCGACACCCACGTCGACTCGCACCGCGCGCTGCCGACCGTCGACAAGCCGCTTGCGGAACTGGAGCGATTTGAATTCGCCCCCTTCCGCATGGCCGCACAGGGAGACACGCAGGGAAACAATACCGCCCCGGCGATGATGACCGCGCACATCGTCTACCCGGCGCTGGACGCCGAATACCCGGCCACGATGTCGCGCGCCATCCTCACCGGCATCCTGCGCGAAAGCTGGAATTACCAGGGCGTGATCATCACCGACGGCATGGACATGCACGCGATCGCGCACCGCTACGGCGCCGGTCCGGCCGCCGTGCGCGCGCTGGTGGCGGGCGCCGACATGGTGATGGCGATCGGCCCGCGCGAGGCACAGGTCGAGACGATCGACGCGATCGCCGCCGCGATCGCCTCGGGCGAGCTGCCGATGGTGGAAGTCGAAGCGCGCCTGGCCCGCCTGGCAAAGCTGGCGGACGCGCACCCGGCTGGCGGCGCCCTGCGCCCTGCAGCCGCCATCGCCGCCAACAGCCCGGGCGTCTCGATCGGCGACGCACCCGGCGCGGACGAAGCCCCGATCTACACGACCGACCTCGAGGACCGCGACCTGATGGCGCACGCTTGGCGGCGCGCCCTGAGCGCACGCGGACTGGTGCGCCGCCCGCCGCCGGGCGGCCGCGTGCGCCTGGTGGCGCGCCAGGACGTGGTCAGCGACGGCGTGTCCGAGGCCGGCGTACCGGCGGCGAACATCGCCGCTTCGCTCGCGCAGTTGTACGAGGTGGAGCTGGTGACGTTTGCCGATGCCGAAACCTTCGACTGGAGCGCGCTGCCCGACGACGGGCGCTTCACGATCCTGGCCTCGACCTCGCGCCGCCGCTACGGCCCGCACGCACGCGAGACCTGGCGCCCCGACCTGCACCTGGCCCTGTGGAACCCATACCAGGCGCTCGATTTCGACGCCCCGGCGCTGATGACCTATGGCTTCGCCGCCCCGGCGCTGGCCGCCGTGAACGCCTGGCTGGCGGGCGAGATCGAGGCCGAAGGTCGCTGCCCGGTGCCGGGCTTCTGACGGTAACGCTATGTAACCGCGTCCCCCGCGCTGTCTGCCCTGCGGCACAATTGCGGCGCAGGGTCCCGGGCATTTATGGGACAATGCTCGTTTGCACAAGCTTGGCAAAACCGCCACCATGTCGCGGATTCGAACCGCTCATTTTGAACCGCTCATCTTTTTAGAAGGATCATTCATGTCCCATTTCCGCCTTGCCCGCCTTTGCCTGCTGCTGGCTGCCGTCGGCCTGAACACCGCGCCTGTCCTGATGACGAGCGCCCACGCGCAAAAAGCCGCCGCGCCCGCAGCGCCGGCCACCACGGTACGCCCGGAACTGGCCAAGATCCTGGATTCGGCACAGGTCCAGCAACTGATCAGCACCAAGAACATGACCGAGCTGCAGAACCGCATCACCCAGGCCGAGGCGCTGCCGAACAAGACGCCTTACGAATCCTACGTCGTCAACCGCATCAAGATGGTGCACGCCTCGGTCAGCGGCAATGACGCCGGCGTGCTCGCGGCCGCCGACGAAGTGCTGAAGTCCGGCTTCGAGCCGAAGGATGCGCAGCCCAAGCTGGTGCTGGCCATGGCCGACATCCAGTACAAGGCGAAGAACTACGGCGCCTCGATCGAACAGCTCAAGCGCTATGAATCGATGGGCGGCGACATGACCAGCGCGCGTCCGCTGCTGCTGCGCGCCCAGTACCTGAACAAGGACTACGCCGGCGCCAAGACCCAGCTGCTGCAGGTCATCGGCGAAGCCGAAAAGGCCGGCAAGGCGCCGACCCAGGAAGACCTCAAGCTCCTGCTGAGCGCTGCGAACGAGACCAAGGACACCGCTACCTACGAGACGGCCGTCCAGAAGATGATCGTTCACTACCCGAGCGACGCCATGTGGAACGAGGTGATCCGCGTGGGGGTCATCAAGAAGCCGGGCTTCAGCCAGGACAACTACATGCCGGTGCTGCGCCTGATATTCGCCACCACCAAGACGATGCGCGAGGAAGACTATGTCGACCTGGCCGAAAGCGCGCTGCGCGACGGCTTCCCGACCGAAGCGAAGAACGTGCTGGATGCGGGCTACTCGGCCGGCGTACTGGGCAAGGGCGGCAACGCCAAGGCCCACGACGCCCTGCGCAGCCGCGCCGGCAAGGGTGCCGCCGACGACGCCAGGAACATCGCCAGCGGTGAAGCCGCCGCTGCGAAATCGAAGAACGGCGCCGGCCTGGTCAACCTGGGCTGGGCGTACGTGACGATGGGCCAGCACGACAAGGGCATCGGCTTCATCCAGCAGGGTATCGCCAAGGGCGGCCTGAAGCAGCCCGACGAAGCGAAGATCCGCCTCGCCGCGGCCCAGGCCAGGGCCGGCCGCAAGGACGAAGCGATCAAGACCTTCGAGAGCGTGAAAGCCGGCGGCGGCCTGTCCGACGTGGCACGCGTCTGGGCCATGTCGCTGCGCCAGTCGGGCGCTGCCGGCGCCGCTGCCGCACCTGCCGCGACTGCCCCGACTACCGCATCCGCCGCGGCCAAGTAAGTCACCTGCCGCAAGCGAAGCGGGCGAGCGCCATTGGCGCCGCCCGCTTTTTTTATGGCTGATCAGAGGGCGGTGAAGCCGCCGTCCACCGCCAGCTCGTGCCCGGTCACAAAGGAGGAAGCGCCGGAACACAGCCACAGCACCGCATCCGCGACCTCGCCCGGCTCGGCGAAACGTCCCATCGGGTGCGCGGCGCGCAGCTTCTTTTCAAAACCCGGTTCGCGGCCGACGGCGCGCGCCAGCATCGGCGTGCGCACGGCGCCGGGACACACCGCATTGACGCGGATGCCGTCCCTGGCATAGTCGAGCGCGGCGCTTTTCGTCAGCCCGGCCAGCGCGTGCTTGCTGGCGGCATAGACCGACTGCGCGGGCGCGCCCACCTGGCCGAAGGCCGACGACAGGTTGACGATCGCGCCGCCGCCGGATGTCGC
Source organism: Massilia sp. (assembly GCA_028292765.1). Lineage (GTDB taxonomy): Bacteria > Pseudomonadota > Gammaproteobacteria > Burkholderiales > Burkholderiaceae_D > Telluria. The sequence goes on from JAQGLR010000209.1 coordinate 15,695, forward strand.
CATCTGGCGGATCTGGTACTTCATCGACAGCCAGACGCCCTTCACGTTGACGTCCATGATCCGGTCGAAGGCCGCTTCGTCGATGTCCGCCAGGCGCAGGCTGTCTTCCTGCACGCCGGCGCAGTTGACGGCGCAGTCGAGCCGGCCGTAGTGGTGCACCGTCTTGTCGACCAGGCTTTCGACCTCGAACGCGCGCGTCACGTTCGCCGCCACGAACAGCGCCTTGCCGCCATGCTGGACGATCGTCGCCGCGGTGGCGTGGCCGCCGTCGACCGAGACATCGGCCACGACCACCGAGGCCCCGGCGCGTCCGAACGCCAGCGCCACGGCGCGGCCGATGCCGCCCGCGGCGCCGGTGACCAGCACCACCTTGCCGGCAAACGAGGTCGAGGCCGGGTCCTGCCTGGGGTCTTGCTTGAGGTCCTGCTTGAGGTCCTGCTTGATGTCTTGCTTGATACTGCCCTTCATGTGCCGCTGCTCCCGCGATGATGCCGCATGATTCTCGAAGGCAACATAATAGCGGGACGGCGGGCAATCATCAAATAGGCGTGGTCCCTGGGGAGGGCAAGTGTTGCGTTATGGCTTCTTCCCCCTTGGGGCGCTTGCGGCCGCCTTGACAGGCGCCCCGTTCGCCTTGGCCTGGTCGCCGGCCATGACCACCGACAGCCTGGCCGGGTCGATCGCCTTGCGGAAGGCGGCGTTCAGCTGCGGCAGCGTCACGGCCATCAGCTTGTCCTCGAACTGGCGCGACCAGGCGTAGGTGCGGCCGCGGTACAGGTAGGCGGTCCAGCCGGCGGCCACCGCCCCATCCTCGGCACGGGTCTGCTGGCGCTGTTGCATCAGGCCCGACCTGGCGCCCGCCAGCTCGGCGGCCGTAAAACCATCCTTCACCGCGCGCGCCAGTTCTTCGCGCACGGCCAGGTCCAGGCGCTGCAGGTTCTGCGGCGCCGCGATGGCGCTGATGCCGAAGCCCCCTGCCCGGTCCAGGTCGCCGGCGTCGAGCTGCGAGCCGCCGCCGTAGGACAGGCCGTCCTTCTGGCGGATGCGGTCCATCAGGCGCGAGCGCAGGCCGCCCTCGCCGAAAATGTAATTCGCAAGCATCAGCGCCGGGTAGTCCGGGTCGTCGATGTTCAGGTCGAGGTTCAGGCGCGCCACATAGAAGCCGTTTTCCTTGTCGGGCGTGTCGAGCGTTTTCTTCAGGGGGGCGACATCGGCGTGGCGGCGCAGCACCGGCGCGAAGTTGGCCGGCGCTTTCCAGGCGCCGAACAGTTCTTCGACCAGCGGCGCTATTGTCGCGGCGTCGAAATCGCCGACGATCGCCATCTCGGCCGGCACCGTGCCGTAGAACTCGCGGTGGAAGGCGCGCAGGTCCTCCAGGCGCGCGGCCTGCAGTTCGGCCATGTCCTCGTCAAACGTGTTCGCGTGGCGCACGTCGCCCTTCGGGTAGAGGTCGAAATGCCGGGACAGCGCGCGCGAGGCCAGCGCCTGCGGCTCGGCGCGGCTCGCTTCCAGGCCAACCAGCGACTGGCGCCGCAGTTGCTCGAACTCGGCTTGCGGGAAGCCCGGCTCCTTCAGCACGTGGGCCACCAGGCGCAGGGCTTGCGGCAAGTGCTCGCGCGTGGTCTGGAAATGGGTCAGGCCGCCGGCGATCTTCAGCCGGTCGAATTCGTCGGCCAGCTGCTCGCGCGTGTAGCGGCTGGTGCCGCGCACCAGCATCGCGGCGGTCAGTTCGGGAATGGCGCCCTTGCCGAACAGGTTCTTCTCGTCGCCCATGTGCTGGCGCAGGTTCACCGTCACCGCCTCGCCGCGGTTCTTCTTCGGCAGCAGCGCCAGCTTGACGCCGCCGGCTTTGGCCAGCTGGGTGCGCTTCAGGATGTTTTCCTGGGTCGGCTCGAAGTCTTCCGCCACCAGGGCGCTGGCGTTCGGCTTGAATTTTTCCAGAATGCTCTCGATTGACGGCGCCGGCGGAATCACGGCGCGCAGCGGCGATTCTTCCGGCATGAAGATGCCGGTGACGCGGTTGTCGCGCGTGAAGTAGCGCTTCGAGGCGGCGGCCACCTCTTCGGCGGTAATCGTCTTGATGCGCTCGCGGCCGGTGAAGAACAGGCGCCAGTCGCCCAGGGCGATGGTCTCCGACAAGGCCACGCCGACGCGCTGCGGGTCGTTCAGGCTGCGCTCCATCTCGTTTTCGTAGATGCGGCGCACGCGCGCCATCTCGTCGGGCGTCGGCGGCTTTCCTGCAAAGCCTTCCACGGCCTCGGTCAGGGCGACGCGTACCGGCTCGACCGGTTCGCCCTTCTTGACGATCGCGCCCACGTACTGGAGGCCGGGCGCGTACCCCGTTTCGCCAAAGGTGAACACCTGGCTCGCCTTGCCGGTTTCGACCAGGCTCTTGTGCAGGCGGCCGGTCGGCACGTCGCCCAGGATCGCCGAGGCAAAGGCCATGACGTCGCTGTCGTCGTGCACGCTCGACGGCACCTTGTAGCCGAGCATCACGATCTGGACGTCGCCCTGGCGCCGCACGGCGAAACTGCGCTCGCCATCCTGGGTCGGCTCGACCGTCCAGAACTGGGGCAGCTTGCGCTTCGGTTTCGGGATGGCGCCGAACAGGCGGTTGATCTTCGCCAGCGTGGCGTCGACATCGAACTTGCCGGCCACCAGCAGCACGGCGTTGTCCGGCTGGTACCAGGTGCGGTAGAAAGCCCGCAGGTTCGCCAGCCTGACGTTCTCGATGTCGCTGCGGTTGCCGATGGTCGAGCGGCCATAGCTGTGCCAGTCGTACGCAACGCTCTGCATGCGCTTGACCAGCACGCTCGACGGCGAATTCTCGCCGCTTTCGAACTCGTTGCGCACGACCGTCATTTCCGAGTCGAGGTCCTTCTGGGCGATGAAGGCCCCCGTCATGCGGTCCGCTTCCATCTGCAGCGCCCAGTCGAGGTTCGCGGGCGTGGCCTGGAACACTTCGTAATAATTGGTGCGGTCGAGCGAGGTGGTGCCGTTGAAATCCATGCCGCGGTCGGCGAACTGGCGCGTGATGTCGGGGTTCTTCTTCGAGCCCTTGAACAGCAGGTGCTCGAGCAGGTGCGCCATGCCGGTTTCGCCGTAATTCTCGTGGCGCGAGCCGACCAGGTAGGTGACGTTCACGGTGACGGTCGGACGCGAGGTGTCGGGAAACAGCAGCACCTTCAGGCCATTGGCCAGCCGGTATTCGGTGATGCCCTCGACCGAGGCGCCCAGGGTGACGCCTTTCGGCCGGGCCGCGCCAGGCGGCGGCGCGGCTTGGGCAAACCCGACGGCGCCTGCGGCGAGGAAGGCAAACGCGCCTGCCACCAGATGCGCAGGCAGGCCGTGCTTGAATTTCGTGAAACTCATGTTATCCCGTCAGATTGTGCGCCCCGCAGGCGCGCGTGCGCCGCCCCTGCGGCACACGAACGGCGATGGTAACAGATGGTTGCCCTGGCAAATGTCGCTACGTACTCATGCGGTGCGTAACGGGATTTGAATGGGACGAATTGGAAAGTGCGGGGATCGGACGCTTAGTGCCGGGCGCGTTTCTCGTGAGCCTGCTGGCTGCCGCTGATGCGCGACAAGTCGCCCATTTCCTCGGCCAGGAATTCGAGCAGGTCATCGGCGCTGACGATGCCCGCGAGCGAGCCGCTGTGGTTCACCACCGGCACCCGGCGGATGCCGCGCAGGCGCATGTGCTCGATGGTCTGGTAGACGTCGTCGTCCTCGCGGCAGGTGAGCAGGTCGTCGCTCATGATGTCGCCGACCAGCAGGCTGGACGGATCGAGCCCCAATGCGATGACGGAGACGACGATATCGCGGTCGGTGACGATGCCCACGGGAATGGCGTCATCGTCGACGTGGTCGACGACGACCAGGTCGCCGACATGGTGCTTGCGCATCAGGAACGCGGCGGCCTGGACGGTTTCGTCGCGCGTGCAGCTGATCGTGTCGGCGGTACAGATGTCGCTGATGTTCATGGTGGCCTCCCCTGCTGGTTTGCCTCAACTACCCCACCCTACGAATTTAAGCTAACGCAAGAAGAGGTGGCTCGTTTGATCTAACTCAAACCGGCAGGACAGCTCAAGCCTTCTTGTCACCCGGCAGCTCGACGAAGCAGGCATCCACCACCTGCAAATCGTTATCCTTGGCGAAATTGACGACAAAATGGTAAGCCAGCGGTTCGGCTTTTTGCAGCGCTTTGTTGACGACAACGGCCTTGACACCGTTCACGACGGTCGGGTGGACATAGGGGGAAAACTGGATGTGCGCATGGCGGCCGCCACTGCCTTCCGGGCGGAAGCAGGTCATCGCCCCGCACAGGCGCTCGGCCCAGTCGCTCGGACGGAACTGCCTGCCGTTGCTGGTAAGACCCAGGATGAAAAACTCGCCGGCGGCGCCTTCCTTCCCGGTTTGCGGTAACTCGGCCATAGTGCTGCTTGCTGAAACAAGAATGCTGCGTGGAGGAGAGTCAGTATTATATCTTATAGAAGACTTGGGGGAGGTCTCGATTAGCCCAGCCAGACCATACTCGACAAGAGCAACAGCAGGATCATCCATAATATCAGGGCGCGCCACACAAGTCCGACCGTGCTTTGGAGCGAGCGCAGGCTTGGCTCTTCGCCGGGCAGCACGTCGTTTTCGGTATCGGTCAGGTCGACCAGGGCGGCGTCGACCGGCAGCAGTTGGGCCGCGTTTTCGTTCGGGGTGCCGAGGCGCACGCCCATCGCCCCGCCGCCGGCGGCAAGGATGATGCCGCGCGACTCATCTGCCCAGCGATGCGCGAAATTGCGCCAGGCATAGATGGCGTCTTCAAAATTCCCGACCACGGCAAAGGCGATGGCGGTCAGGCGCACCGGGATCCAGTCGATCCAGTAGAAGGCCCTGGCGGCGAACTGGCCGAAGGCCTCGTTGCGCATGTGCTCGGGCTCGTTCCAGGCCCGCGCCAGGTATTCCGACACCCGGTACAGCACGGCGCAGGCGGGGCCGGCCGGCATCAGGAACCAGAAAAACACGCCGAAGACGCTGCGGTGCGTCGTGATGAGCGACATTTCGACGGCGATGCGGGTGATCTCGGTGGCGTCCATGCCCACCGTATCGATCCGCGCCCACTCGGCAAGCAGCGTGCGTGCGCTCGCTTCGTCGCCGTTGTTGAGCGCCAACTGGATCGAGGTGAAATAGTGGCTGTAATGGCGGAAACCGAGCGTCAGGTAGACGATGGCCACGTTCCAGGCGAAGGCCAGGAAAACCAGGCCGAAATACTGCAGCACCCAATAGACGAGCGCAACCGGCAGCACCAGCAGCGCCATCATCAGGAACCAGCCCATGCGGCCATTCTTCGGCTCGCCCGCGTTGAACCAGCCTTCGATGCGCATCGCCAGGCCCTTGATGCCGCCGTAGACCTGGTTATCTGCACGCAGGGGTTTCAACTGCTCGATGAGCAGGGCGCACAGGATGGAAAAAAATGTCATGCAAGTCCTTCTTTTGTTATGGCAATACCACGCTGCTCGCTACGATAGCGCAGGTCCCCGCCATAATCAAATCATAGAAGCTATCCGGCAAGGGACTGCGCCCTGCCGGGTCGGCTTCCTGTCGGTCATTCGACCTTTACGCCCGCAAGAAATGGAACAGGTTACGCAGCATACCTGCGGTCGCACCCCAGATGAAGAAGCGTTCGTAGGGCATCGCATAAAAGCTGCGCCGCCCTGCCCCTTCGGGCAAGTCGAAAGACAGGCGCTGGTGGTGCATGCCGTTCATCAGGAAGGCGAGCGGCACCTCGAAGATCTCGGCGACCTCGTTCGGGTCGGCCATCAGTTCGAACGGCGGCCTGACCAGCGCCACGACCGGGGCGACGCGGTAGGCGCTGCCGGTGACGTAATCGGGCAGCACGCCCAGGATCGACACGTGGCGCCGGTGCAACCCGATCTCTTCTTCGGACTCGCGCAGCGCGGTCTCGATCGGCGAAGAGTCGAGCTCTTCGGTGCGGCCGCCGGGAAAGCTGATCTGGCCGGCGTGGCTGCTCAGGTGGTCGGTACGCAGGGTCAACAGTACCGTCACGCCTTCGGGACGCTCGACCAGCGGCACCAGCACGGCGGCGCGGCGCAGTTTCGGGCTGCCCTGCACGAACGGCAGCTCGGCCGCCTCGGGCTCCCACGCGGGGCGCGATTCGGCGAAGCGCGTACGCAAGCGCGCAGGACTGAGCAAATCGGGATCGATTGCCGCTTCGCCGGCGATGGCGTCGACCGGCAGGCGGGATGGATCGATATTTACCTTAACCAAAAGCACTTCCTTCAGTATTGGATGGTGGCTACGAATGAAAAAAGGCACCCCGAAGGATGCCTTTTTCATTCCACAGGCGCAATTACTGAGCGGCTGGGGCTGCCGCAACTTTGCGCTGTGGCAGCTTTTCTTTGATACGTGCCGACTTGCCCGAACGCTCACGCAGGTAGTACAGCTTGGCGCGACGGACGTCACCGCGGCGTTTCACTTCGATCGAAGCGATCAGCGGCGAATACAGCTGGAACGTACGCTCGACACCTTCACCCGACGAGATCTTGCGAACGATGAAGTTCGAGTTCAGGCCGCGGTTACGAC